>NZ_JAKEVJ010000016.1:0-120264 GCF_022398425.1 Shewanella sp. Isolate7
ATCGTATCGTTTCCAGTGGATAGGGACGACGACCATTGCCCGCTTTTGGATAAAAGGGCTCAATCACTTCCAGCAGTTGAGTCCATGGTAACAGGTTGTCCATCCGAGATAAGAAAATCTCTTTACGGGTCTGGCGGCGCTTGCTGGAAAACTCACTATCGGCAAAAGTTAACTGTTGGCTCATGGGCGGTAATGGCTGTGATTTACTATGTAGCTATGATCTCACATCAGGGACTTATTCGCATCTTCCCTAGCTTGTTAAAACGCTCGATAACTGTATTAGTATTTTTAATTGTAGAATAACTACTTACCTAAAAATCCTGCTTTGTTCTCAATCGTTTTTCCTGCGCTATTTCTGATCACATGTTTACTGTGATTGGTATTATACCAATCGTAATCAATATTGATCATTCTAGCTTGTTGGGCCGAGTGCCAACCGTATTGCCAAGAGCCTGCTTGAGGGGCAAACCTGCACCGAATAGGATGCCGAACAGGCAACAAAAAAGGCGCCTTAGAGGCGCCTTTTTCAGAGTTCTTTGCAGAAGTATTACTTCTTGCCAAGCATACCGAAACGCTTGTTGAACTTGTCGATACGTCCACCGGTATCCATAACTTTCTGAGTACCAGTGTAGAATGGGTGACATGCACCACATACGTCCAAGTGCAGTGGCTTACCTGCAGTTGAGTTTACTTTGATAACGTTACCACAAGTACAAGTTGCAGTGATTTCAGCATATTCAGGATGAATGCCTGGTTTCATTGGGATTACCTCAAGTTTAAGGCCATGTCGCACTTCCAACCCGAAGTCGGACACCACATGCAGTTAATAAAATATTTAGGCGCGAGATAGTACAGGATACCACCAATAGATACAAGCATAGCCTGTAACTATTCTGCTGCATCATCTAAAAATATTGCGGATGGGAATATCGGCATCCGGCCCGAATCGGCCGGGCGCCATGCTTACTCTGCCGACAGTGCCTCGAAGGTGACTCTTGCCGCCTCTGCACTATGATATTTCTGCTTAAGGGCAGCAGACGGACACTTGAGGGTCACATCTGCCCGCAAGCCATTGATCTTACCACCGTTAAAGGCCCTAGGATTGGCCTCGAAGATGGCCAGCATGGCACCGTAGGTACTCAGCTCCCACTGCTTGGCATAGGCACTGCCGAGTCGCCACAGAGTCTGCGGCGGGGCATAATCCAGCTGACAGCCCGGCTGTACTCTATCGCCGGCATCGACAGTCCCTAAGGCAGCCATAGGTTGACGGGCATCGGCAATTCGCGAAGGCTGCGCGGGGGCTTTCACCGGCTTATTCGACTTAGCCGCCTTGACTGATTTACCTGGCTTACTTGGTTTCTCGGCCTTACTTGGTTTATCGGCGCTAGCGCTTCGCATGCCGGCATCGAACAATGGCATGCGTTTCACTTCTTGCCAGTTGTTGACCTGATACTCTTTGACCACCAGCTGGGCCTCACTGTCCTGCACATCTTCTACGCCACTGAGCAGCAACATATAGGTGTTCATCGGCTTGACCATCAATCGCTCGCTGCCCGATCGCTGCTCGACAATAAACTGCACCTTATCCAGGTTAACCGATTGGGCGACGATATTGACTCTGAGCGTCGGGCGCTGCCCCAGATCTGACAGCCTTTGATTGATACTGACGTGGGTAAGCTTGGCCCAGGCGGACTGACTCATCAGCCCGGCTTGACTCACCAGTACTAAGCAAAGCATGACCAGATATTGCACTCTCTTCATCGCAACCTTCTTATCCCTGTTTGGGTGAACAGACTCGAATCTTTGACGCCGACCCTAATAGGGCTCAACACGGCAACACTCGCCTCGTCTAACGCCCCATAAGTCTATTAGCTATTAAGCTACAAGCTCCTTGATGTTTCAACAATTTTGTCACAAGTCTTAGATCTGAACAGCCTTAGCTTTCCACCGACTCGTGACAGATTCTGGTAGCCCTCGTCAGACTGTCTGGTTACACTTGCTCTACTATTATTGAAGCCAGCCGAGTCCCAGCCAAACCTATGTCCCTGTTTGTCGAAGTCGCCCTCCCCGTCCCCATGCGCCAGGCCTTTAGCTATCGCGTCAAAGAGGCCGATCTCGACAAGGCCCAGGTAGGCGTCAGAGTTAGAGTCCCCTTTGGCAGGCAGCAGTTGATCGGCCTGGTAACCGGCCTCAGCCAGAGCTGCGACCTGGCGCCGAATCAGATCAAGTCGGTCATCGCCTTTCTCGACCAAGAAGCCGTATTGCCTCCCTCCCTCTACAAGCTGACCCAATGGGCCGCCCGCTACTATTTTTGCAGCCTGGGACAGATGCTCTCTCAGGCCCTGCCGGTCGCCCTGCGTAAGGGGGCCGAGATAGAGGCCCAGCAGCTGCAGATCTGGCGCGTCACCCCGGCCGGGCAGGAAGCGGATATCGATCTGCTCAAGCGCGCTCCGGCCCAGCGCAAGTTGCTACTCGCCCTGTTAGAGACTGAACTCAGCCAGGATGAACTCAATGCCCTGGAGCTAAGCAAGACGGCGCTGAAGGCACTGGTGGAGCGGGGTTGGATCGAATCATTTGAGCGACAAGTCGCCTCAGATCTCAGTTGGCGCGATGGACTTGAGCTCATTGAGACACCCCATCAGCTCAACCCTGAGCAGGCCATTGCGGTTGCCACCCTCAACCAGCAACAGGGCTACCACTGCACCCTGCTCGAGGGGATCACAGGCTCGGGCAAGACAGAGGTCTATCTGGCCCTGCTGGAGACAGTGCTGAAACAGGGCAAACAGGCGCTGATTCTGGTACCCGAGATCGGTCTGACCCCTCAGACCATCAGCCGCTTCAAACGCCGCTTCAAGGTGCAGGTGGTAGTTATCCACTCTGGGCTCACCGACAATCAACGCCTCGGCGCCTGGCGCCAGGCCAGAAGCGGCGAGGCCGCCATCATAATCGGCACCCGCTCGGCGCTGTTCACCCCCATGCGCTATCCGGGCATCATCATCCTGGATGAGGAGCACGACGCCAGCTTCAAGCAGCAGGAAGGGATAGGCTATCACGCCCGAGACCTGGCTGTGATGCGCGGCCATCTGGAAAAGATCCCCGTGCTGCTGGGCAGCGCCACCCCCTCTTTAGAGACGCTACAGAATGCCCTCTCGGGACGCTACCAACACCTTAGCCTCGGCAGCCGCGCCGGCGCCGCCGAGAAGGTGCGCCAGGGGATTATCGACATCCGTAACCAGCCGCTGAAGAATGGCCTCTCCCATGGCCTGCTCAACGAGATGCGAATCCATCTGGATGCGGGCAACCAGGTGCTGCTGTTTCTCAATCGTCGGGGTTTCGCCCCGGCGCTGCTGTGCCATGAATGTGGCCACCTACACGAGTGCGACCGCTGTGACGCCTTCTTTACCGTGCATCAGTCTCTGGGGGAGATCCGCTGCCATCACTGTGGCAATCAATACGCCATCCCCAAGCAGTGTCACCAGTGTGGCAGCACCATGTTGATGGGCCAAGGGGTGGGGACCGAGCAGTTGGCCGATGCCCTCACCAAGGAGTTTCCCCGTTACCCCGTGGTGCGAATCGATCGCGACACCACCAGCCGCAAGGGCGCGCTGGAAAACCACCTCAATGCCATCCACAAGGGCGAATATAAGATCCTGGTAGGCACTCAGATGCTCGCCAAGGGACACCATTTCCCCGATGTTACCCTGGTGGGCCTGTTAGATGTCGATGGCGCCCTGTTCAGCGCCGACTTTCGCGCCCCCGAGCGCTTCGGCCAGCTCTATACCCAGGTATCGGGCCGCGCCGGGCGGGCACGCAAGCCAGGAACCGTGCTGCTACAGACCCACCAATGCGATAACCCCATATTGCGGGAGTTGATGCACAAGGGGTACGGCGAGTTCGCCCGTGGTCAGCTGGAAGAGCGCAAACAGGCCCTGCTGCCGCCTGCCTGGCACATGCTGTTGCTGCGCGCCGAGGCCCACAGGGCCGAGGACGCCGACGCCTTTTTGGCCCAGGTCGCCCAGTTGCTGCCACAAAACGAGCAGTGCGAGATCATCGGCCCCATGCCCGCACCTATGGACAGAAAGGCAGGCAAGTTCCGCCGTCAGCTGATGTTCCAGACCAAGACCCGCGCCCTGTTGCAGCAGGCCTTCGAACAGGCGCTGCCGCAGATCGAAGCCCTGCCCCTGGCCAAGCGATGCCGCTGGAGCCTAGATCGCGACCCGCAGGATCTCTTGTGATCAAAAAATGCAAAAATAGCTCATAAAAATCCGGCAAGAGGATAGCAATTGGCCACCACAAACGGCTAAAATACGCGGTTATCCCTGAATCTTTTTATATTTAGCAACTGTCGATTAAACGCCAATGAAATCACATATTCAATCTTTGCTCGAACAAGCCATTCAAACCCTAAAACAGCAGGCGATCATCCCTGCGGATTTTGAGGCTCGCATTCAGGTAGACCGAACCAAAGACAAAACCCACGGTGATTTTGCCACCAACCTGGCCATGATGCTGACCAAGGTGGCGCGCAAGAATCCTCGTGAGGTCGCGCAGCTGATAATCGATAGTCTGCCGCAAGATAGCCAGGTGGCTAAGGTGGAGATCGCCGGCCCAGGTTTCATCAACTTCTTTATCGATGAGAACGCCCTGACCAACCAACTGATGACCGCCCTGAACGACGATCATCTGGGTGTCAGCTTGCCAGCGCCACAGACTGTGGTGGTCGACTACTCGTCGCCTAACCTGGCCAAAGAGATGCACGTAGGCCACCTGCGCTCGACCATCATCGGCGACGCCGTGGTACGCGCCCTGGAATTCCAGGGTCACAAGGTGATCCGTCAGAACCATGTCGGCGACTGGGGTACTCAGTTCGGCATGCTGCTGGCCTACATGGAAGAGCTACGCGCTCAGCAAGGCGAACAAGCCCAGGTTGAGCTGGCGGATCTCGAAAGCTTCTATCGCGCCGCCAAGGTTCGTTTCGACGAGTCGGAAGAGTTTGCCACCCGCGCCCGTCAGCTAGTGGTCGAGTTGCAATCGGGCGACGAATACTGCAACAAGCTGTGGCGTGAATTTAACGATATCTCGCTGAGCCATTGCCACGAGGTTTATGAGCGTCTGGGCGTCAGCCTGACCCGCGCCGATGTGCGTGGCGAGAGCGCCTACAACGACGATCTCGAGCAGGTAGTCAAGGATCTGGATGCCCAGGGTCTGCTGTCTGAAAGTAACGGTGCCAAGGTGGTGTTCCAGGATGAGTTCCAAACCAAAGAGGGTGAGCCTCTGCCGGTGATCATCCAGAAGGCCGACGGCGGCTTCCTGTATGCCACCAGCGATCTGGCGGCGATGCGCTACCGCTCAAACGTGCTCAAGGCCGACCGCGCACTCTACTTCGTCGACCTACGCCAAGCCCTGCACTTCCAACAGGTGTTCAGCCTGGCTCGCACCGCTAATTTCGTCCGTCCAGAGATGAGTCTGGAACACATGGGCTTTGGCACCATGAACGGCGAAGACGGTCGCCCATTCAAGACCCGCTCTGGCGGTGTAGTGAAGCTGGTTGACCTGCTGAGCGAGGCCGAGACCCGTGCGCTGGAACTGGTACGCAGCAAGAACCCAGATATGGATGAAGAGGAGCTGGCCAAGATCGCCAAGGTGGTCGGTATCGCCTCGGTGAAATATGCCGACCTGTCGAAGAACCGCGCCAGCGATTACATCTTCAGCTTCGAGCAGATGCTGAGCTTCGAGGGCAACACGGCGCCTTACCTGCTCTATGCCTACACGCGTGTGGCGGGTATCTTCAAGCGTGCAGCCGACGTCGACCTGACCGGTGCCAGCATCAAGCTGGAAAACAACAAGGAGAAAGAGCTGGGCAACAAGCTGGCCCAGTTTGCTGAGGTGCTAGGTCGCATGGTGGCCAAGGGGCAGCCTCACGCCCTGTGTGGTTACCTGTTTGAACTGGCTGGCGCCTTCTCAAGCTTCTACGAGGCCTGTCCTGTACTGGCGGCCGATAGCGAAGATGAGAAGAAGAGCCGTCTACTGCTGGCACAGCTGACCGCTAAGACCTTGAAGCAGGGTCTGGATCTACTGGGTATCGAAACCTTAGAACGCATGTAGTATAGGGCGCTAGGATGAGCAATCGCGATTACGCCAACAGAAGACCTGCCTCGAAAGGACGCAAGAAGAGCACCGGTGGCCGACGAAAGTCTGCCCCGGCGCCGAGACGCTTCCCCTTCGTGCTCTCACTGGTGACCTTAGGATTGGTGGGCGGTTTCGGCTACTTCCTGTGGAGCATCAACGACAGCGCCGACAAGGTAGAGACTCAGCCCGAGGTGCAAACGGTTAAGCCTAAGGTGGTCAAGAAGGACCCTAATGCGCTGCCGCCAAAGCCGAAGGAAGAGTGGACCTATCAAGAGGAGTTGGAGAACAAGCAGGTCGAGGTGGATATTCCCGAAAATACTGCGCCGACCCGTCCCTATCAGATGCAGTGTGGCTCCTTCAGGAAAGAGGCTCAGGCCAATGAGATGAAGGCGGTTATCGCCTTTCAGGGCCTAGAGGCCCAGGTGCGTAAAGTCAGCGGCAGTAGCGGTATCTGGTACAAGGTGGTCTTAGGCCCCTACGAGCGTAAACGCCTCGCCGAGAAGCATCGCCATATCCTGCAACGCGGCGGCCTCAACGGCTGTCAGATCTGGTTCTGGGAAGGTAGTTAACCTCAGCAGACTAAAGACGGGCCCTGGCCCGTTTTTTTTATTGCCTCAAACATAAAAAAGCCAGCGTGATGCTGGCTTTTTGTTGTCTGCGTTAATCGCTTAGTTCTGGGTGATGGTTGCCGTGTTACCGAAACCACCGGCCTGCATGATAGAAGCGCTATCGTTCATGCCCAGCTGGTTGATGGTCGCCAGGTTATGCGCGCCATCCTGGCCCAGGCCTGATTGCTCAATCATGGCGTAGTTTTCATCGCCTTGTTGCAGCAAGACCGCGTCATTGTACTCACCACCACTCTGGTTTACCCAAGCTTCGTTGTCGGCACCGGTCTGATCGATATCGGCCGCACCAAAGTCGCCCATCTGCGTCACGTTCGCGCGGTTAAGCGAAGCCGTCTGGTAAACATCGGCCATGTTATCCGTACCGCTCTGGCTCACCACGGTGGCTTGGTCAACGCCATCTTGGTTCACGTTTACCATACCGCCAATACTGCCCGTCTGATTCACGTCGGCATTCAGTTGGCTACCTGGGCCCTGGGCCACAAATACCGCCGAACCGTTAACGGCAGACTGCATCACAGTCGCGGTAGAGTCCGCAGCTTGGTTCTGCGCCACGACAACGTTACCCGACTCGCTACCATCGATCTGAGCGACAAAGACGTTAGCGTTGTCTGACTCATTAAGCTGGCTCACCAAGGCGATGTTACCGTTACCAGACTGGTCCACAGTCGCCTGCGCCATGTAAGAGGTATCTTGGTTGATGTTGGCATTGTTGAGGTTACCTACTGTGGTCACGGTAGCCGATGCAGGTTCATGGAAACCAAAACCATACTGGCGTACAGTGCTGGTGTTAGAGTCACCGGTTACGGTCACGTTCGCGACGCTGTCATTCACATGCTCTTGATTAACAGAGGCGATGTTAGACGCACCCTCTTGCATCACGCTCAGGCTGGTGTTGATTGCGTGCTGCTGTAGCGTGCTGACCTGGTTAGAGCTGCCGGTTTGCGACACGCTTGCAACCGCATTTAGGCTGTTGTCATCCTGAGTCACGGTAGCCAGGTTGCCGCTGCCGTTGCTTTGAGTGACATCGGCTGTGCCGATAGAACCGTTGATCTGGTTAATGGTGATGCTCGAATCGGCAGAGCCGTCCTGAGTAGCGGTGGCCAGAGAGCTATTGGTGATCTGATTGATGGCAACCACCGAGCGCTCGGCACCGTTCATCTGGTTTACGTTGGCGATGTTATCTGCGCCGGTCTGCACCACGGTCGACAGGGCATCGGTAGAGGTATCTTGATCTGAAGTCGCGCTATTGTTGTTACCTGTCTGCAGTATGGTCGAACCGGCAGGATTGTGGATGCCGAAACCATACTGTCTGATGTTGGCGTTGTTGGTGTTACCCTGCTGCTGAACGATCGCCTGAGAGTCGTTAACATGCAGCTGGTTCACATCGGCGTTGTTACTCTCACCGGCCTGGGTCACAGTCGCATGGGTGTTATCCATATGCTCCTGGTTGATGGTGGCATTGTTTGACGATACTGACTGAGTCACCATGGCGCTCGAGTTAGCCACGCCGCCAACCTGGTTGATGGTGGCGGTTTGTGCATCACCGGCTTGGTCTATGTTGGCCGAGCTGTCGAAACCCAGGGCTGTGTTAATCGTCGCGGTATGGTTAGTCCCTGTCTGCACAGTGGTGGCTAGGTTGCCTGAACCATTCTGTGAGGTTGTCGCCGTGCTGTCTGCAGCGTGGGCGGTACCAATTGTCATCGCAATGGCGGCGGCCAGTGGAAGTAGCTTTGTCATGAGTAATATCCTTTACTAAATTTATCTGTCGGGCGCTCAGCTAAAGCGGCCCCCAAGCACACCAAGTCTGGTGGTGCAATCCTATGCAAGTCTCAGCAGTAACATGAAACTGCGATTACCAGATGTCGAATCTTCATCGCCCATCACTGAGATGTTGGCGCATCCAGAGAAGATCCCGACAAGCGTCACTGTGCAACCTCTGGCCAATCGACCCCTACACCGCGAACCGTTTTCCTTTCATCCCCATGTTTGAAACAAGCGGCTTAGAAACAAGCGCCAGCCTTTGCTGGCAGGCAAAAGTATGCGGACAAGCCCCTTCCCCTTCATCCGGCTAAGGTATGAAAGCCCGCCACCAAGCGGCTAGTTTTGCCCAGGAATACCCCCTCTTTAGTATTAGCCTCGGTGTCATACTCAAATGAATAAGGCGATAAAAATAAAAGGCTTTTCTACCTAATAGGCACAAAACTCGGCTTTTCGCGGATTGCATGGGTAAACCTATGGCTGATCTCCCTTGAAAAACGAAATGCCATCCCCATATCTAAGCTATTGTCCACCGATGAGTTTCCTACTCGTCGGCTTGAGAAGAGGAAATACCGTGACCACAATCGTTTCAGTACGTCGCAACAATCAGGTTGTTATTGCCGGAGACGGCCAGGTATCACTGGGAAATACAGTGATGAAAGGAAACGCTAAGAAGGTTCGCCGCCTATATCACAATAAGGTCCTCGCGGGCTTTGCCGGCGGTACCGCAGATGCCTTTACCCTGTTCGAGCGCTTCGAGGCCAAGTTAGAGATGCATCAAGGACATCTGATGCGCGCCGCGGTCGAGATGGCTAAAGACTGGCGCTCCGACAAGGTATTGCGCAAGCTCGAGGCTCTGTTGGCGGTGGCCGATACCGAGTGCAGCCTGATCATCACAGGTAACGGCGATGTGGTACAGCCAGAAAACGACCTGATCGCCATAGGATCGGGCGGCAACTTTGCCCAGGCAGCCGCAACCGCGCTACTGGAAAATACCGATCTCAGTGCCAAAGAGATCGCCGAAAAGTCTTTGACCATTGCCGGTGACATCTGCGTATTCACCAACCAATTCAAGACGATAGAAGAACTGAATTACTAACACTGAGTCCGCTCATTGTTAACAAATATATGCACCCAAGCATTAAGGGATACTTATGTCTGAGATGACTCCACGCGAGATTGTTCACGAGCTGGACAGCCACATCATAGGCCAGCAAAATGCCAAGCGTTCGGTCGCTATCGCCCTACGCAACCGCTGGCGCCGTATGCAGCTTGACGCCGCGCTGCGCCAAGAAGTCACCCCAAAAAACATTCTGATGATAGGCCCAACGGGTGTAGGTAAAACCGAGATCGCCCGCCGTCTGGCCAAGCTGGCCAAGGCGCCCTTCATCAAGGTCGAGGCCACCAAGTTTACCGAAGTCGGTTACGTGGGTAAGGAGGTCGAGCAGATCATCCGTGACCTCACCGACGCCGCCGTTAAGCTGACCCGTGAAGAGCAGATGGCCAAGTGTAAATTCAGAGCCGAGGAAGCCGCCGAAGAGCGCATTCTCGACGCCCTGCTGCCTAAGCCGAAGGAAGACTGGGACAGCGAGCAAAAAGATGATTCAGGCACTCGCCAGGTATTTCGTAAGAAACTGCGCGAAGGCCAGCTCGATGACAAAGAGATCGAAATCGATATCGCCGCGCCTCAGGTAGGCATAGAGATCATGTCGCCACCCGGCATGGAGGAGATGACCAACCAACTGCAGAGCATGTTCCAAAACATGGGCCCCGGCGCCAGCAAGCGTCGCAAGATGACCATCAAGGAAGCCTACAAGCTGTTGATCGAAGAGGAAGCCGCCAAGCTGGTAAACCCTGACGATCTTAAGGAGCAGGCTATCGAACTGGTTGAGCAGCACGGCATCGTCTTCTTAGATGAGATCGATAAGATCTGTAAGCGCGGCGACACCTCGGGCCCAGACGTCTCCCGCGAAGGGGTTCAGCGCGACCTGCTGCCACTGGTAGAAGGCTGCACGGTGAACACCAAACACGGCATGGTCAAGACAGACCATATCCTGTTTATCGCCTCGGGTGCCTTCCAGATGTCCAAGCCATCGGATCTGATTCCTGAGCTGCAGGGTCGTCTGCCGATCCGTGTCGAACTGGAAGCCCTGTCGGCCAACGATTTTAAACGCATCCTCACCGAGCCCCATGCATCGCTCACAGAGCAGTATATGGCGCTGATGGCGACCGAAGGCGTTAAGGTAGAGTTTAGCGAGTCGGGTATCGAGCGCATCGCCCAGGCCGCCTGGCAGGTGAACGAGCGCACCGAAAACATTGGTGCCCGCCGTCTGCATACCGTGATGGAGCGTCTGATGGAAGACCTCTCCTTCGAGGCCTCGGACAAATCGGGCTGCACCACAGTGATCGATGCCGACTATGTCAACGCTCACCTGGACAACTTGGTACAAGACGAAGACCTCAGCCGCTTCATCCTGTAAACTTAAAGGGCCCTTCAGTTCCCCTGCGGGCCCTCTTTTTTAACCCCCAAGCGTTCCCAAAAGGCAAAGCTATGACTCCTCAAAGCGATACCCCCAAGGTCACAGGTCTCAAACTCAAACGTAAGTCGCGTCAGCTGGAAGTCAGTTTCGATAACGGCCAGCAATATACCCTCAGCTGTGAACTCTTAAGGGTCTACTCCCCCTCGGCCGAGGTGCATGGTCACGGCAACCCTGTGCTGGTGACTCACAAGAAGAACGTCAATATCAACGCCATCACCCCCGTGGGCAACTATGCGGTCAAGCTGGTATTCGATGACGGTCACGACACGGGTCTCTACTCCTGGAAGGTGCTCTATGACTTAGCCACCAATCAGGTGGAGTTATGGGAGAACTATCTGGCCAGGCTGCGCGCCGCCAAGGCCAGCCGCGAGCCGCTGATCGACATGGCCGTGAAGTATCACACCTAGGCCATAAGGCCTGCCTACTTTGTCTAAGCTCAAAGCCGACGTCACCATACTGCAGGCGGGACTCTTCAGCCGTTGGGATGAAGAGAGCCCAGATCTGCCTAAATTTCTCAAGGCCACAGTCCATGTGCCTGCTGAGATAGACATAGAATTTGGCTTTATCGCCCGCATCCGCAAGGCCAAGAATCGCAGGCTAAGCTACTGCATCTATCATCCCCACATTCCCGATCAGCAGGGCAATATTCGACCGCCCTTTGAGGGCGAGCTGTTCGTCGAGTCCAACGACTGGAAGTTCTATCTGGGTGACACCATCTGGGCCCCCGAGCATGATAAGGTGGGCAAGTGGCGCATGACCCTCTCCCTGGGCGACAAGGTGGTTGCCGAGAAAACCTTTCATGTGCACCTGAATGACGAGGAGAGCCAGGTGGCCAACTTCTGGAAGCGCAGAGGCTTCTAAGACGGTCCGCTCAGCCATCGTCAATTGAGCAATATGAGTCAGGTAAAGCCCACCGTCTCGTCGCACAATGGCCTCTCACTTGAAAAGGGATGTATATGAACCGAGCAGCGCACCAGGCCTACAGTCAACGCATACAGACGGTATGCGACTATATTGCCAAACATCTGGACCAGCCCCTGACGCTGGAACAACTCAGCCAGAAGGCGCACTTCTCCAAGTATCATTTTCATCGCCAGTTTCAGGTGTATACCGGCATAACCTTAGGTAGATACATCAGCCTGCTCAGGCTGAAGCGGGCCTCGTACCGATTAGTGTTTCACCCCGAGCTCAAGATCACCGACATCGCCCTCGATGCCGGATTTGAAAACGGCGAATCCTTCTCGCGAGCCTTCAAACAGATATTTGCCCAGACCCCATCCCAGTTCAGGTTAACCCCGCAGTGGGAGCAATGGAGTCAGGAATATGCCAAGGTGAACTATACAAGGAGAGAAACTGTGCAAATTAAACTCACTCAAAGAGACGATATCAAGGTCGCGGTGCTGGAGCACCTGGGCAGCCCGGCCTCACTGAACGACTCGATTCAACAATTTATCAGCTGGCGTAAGCAGAGCGGCGAATCCCCTGTGGCCAGCAGCCTGACACTAGGGGTGCCCTTTAACGACCCCAACACGGTCGAGCCCGAGGCGTTTCGCTTCGACATCTGTGGCTCGGTAGCCTCTGAGGTCAAGGCCAATGACTTTGGGGTGATCACCAAGACGATCCCCGGCGGTCGCTGCGCCGTGATCCGCCACCAGGGATCACACGATCAGATGGACGATAAGATCTATCAGTTCTACCGCGACTGGTTACCCGAGAGCGGCGAGGAGCTGAGGGATTTTCCCCTCTACTTCGAGTACCACAACTTCTTCCCCGAAGTGGCGGAACATGAGCTGATCACCGACATCTATTTTTCACTCGTCTAAGCCCATGAGTTCATGGTGCTAACATCGCTCGTGTTGGTTGTTAACCCGGCTCCAGAGGACAGTATGAAAAGCGCCGACAAGGCAGTGCCCAGCACTCGAAAGCTAGAACGAAAAAAGGCTTCCATTTCTGGAAGCCTTTCCTCTTGAAGTGGCAAAGATATAGTCGGGCACTTTGTTGAAAGGCATTAGCATTAGGAACCCGGCTATTGCTCAACATGCTATAAGCTAGATAGCACAAAGCCCGCTATAAAGCGGGCTTTGTTAATGTGGCAGAGAGATAGCCGAATCTAAACATTAGGAACCCTGGATTCAAGTGATCCCGATAATCAGTCTTTAAGCATTTACTCGCTAGAACGAAAAAAGGCTTCCATTTCTGGAAGCCTTTCCTCTTAAAGTGGCAAAGATATAGTCGGGCACTCTGTTGAAAGGCATTAGCATTAGGAACCCGGCTATGACTCAAATGCTATATGCCAGATAGCACAAAGCTCGCTATAAAGCGGGCTTGGTTAATGTGGCAGAGGGATAGCCGGATCTAAACATTAGGAACCCTGGGTTCAAATGATCCCGATAGTCAGTCTTTAAGTATTTACTCGCTAGAACGAAGCCCGCTAAATAGAGGGCTTGGTTAAAGTGGCAGAGGGATAGCCGGATCTAAACATTAGGAACCCTGGGTTCAAATAATCCCGATAGTCAGTCTTTAAGTATTTACTCGCTAGAACGAAAAAAGGCTTCCATTTCTGGAAGCCTTTTCTCTTAATGTGATAGATAGATAGCCAGATTTAAATATTAGGAACCCGGCTATGACTCAAATGCTATATGCTAGATAGCACAAAGCCCGCTAAATAGAGGGCTTTGTTAAAGTGGCAGAGGGATAGCCGGATCTAAACATTAGGAACCCTGGGTTCAAATAATCCCGATAGTCAGTCTTTAAGTATTTACTCGCTAGAACGAAAAAAGGCTTCCATTTCTGGAAGCCTTTTTTCTTAATGTGGCGGAGAGATAGGGATTTGAACCCTAGACGGGCTATAAACCCGTGCCGGTTTTCAAGACCGGTGCATTCGACCACTCTGCCATCTCTCCGAACGCCGAGAATAGTAAGGAAATGGACTTTAAATGTAAAGCCTAAATTTCACTAACTGAGCAACAAATAATCCATTAATGCATTTTTCGATGACAAATGCGTTAAAAACAACCTTTTTAAGCTTGTTTAGGGGATAAAATGCCCACTCAGGGTGTAGTATAAACACAAAGAAAACTGCAGGTAGCAAGATGAAACCTAACGGATTTACCCTGATTGAACTTGTCATCACTGTCATCATACTGGCGATTCTGGCAACGATAGCCCTGCCACGCTTCATCAATATCCAGTCCGATGCCCGCGTTGCAGCCCTTCAGGGACTCAAAGGGGAGATGAGCGGCACCCTGCCCCTGGTGTTTACCAAGGCGAGTCTGGAAAACCTACAGACTCAGGCCAGCACCAATATCAGCCTCAACGGCGATCAGGTGGAACTTGCCTATGGTTACCCCGCCGCCGACTCGGCCCACGCCTGGGCACTGTTATTAGATGCCACCTTTGCCGATGCGGTATTCAATGCCGATGACCCGGCTGACTGGTATTTTCACAATAACAAGGCCGAGCCCTTTATCCGCTTCATGCACCCAAGCAGGAAATCCAGCGGCCAAAACTGCTACCTCAAATACACTCAGGCCCTGAGTACTACCCAGGGCCCAAGTTTCGAGATTGTGGATTCGGGCTGTTAACCCGTTAGGCATTATCCCTTAAGCAGCAGGTATTGCAGCTCGCTGAGTGAGGTCACCTGATAGTGAGGTGTAATGCCCTCTGGCGTAGGTTGACTGGCATGATTAAGCCAACAGGTATCGAAGCCGGCGTTAAGCCCGCCTTGAATATCCGAATGAGGATTATCTCCCACCATCAACACATGCTCTCTGGGCGGATGAGCCATCTGCGACAGGGCGTGTTCAAAGATCGCCACATCGGGTTTGGCCACCCCCACCTCTTCCGAGATCACCACGGGCGAAAATGCATGCAGCAAGCCGGTACGCTGCAGACGCACCGTCTGCAGGTCGGTAAAGCCATTGGTGATGATCCCCATCTTCACCTTACCGTAGAGGGCATCCACAAGCTCGGCGGCCCCAGGCAGCAGGGTACAAATATCGGCCATGGCCGTGAGAAACGCCGAATTGAGGTGCTCGGCAGTCACAGAGAGCTTCTCGGCCCAACGCTCGAAGCGGGTCACCTGCAGGTGGCGGGCGCTGATCTTGCCGTCTTGATAATCCACCCACAAAGGCAAATTAACCGTTTGATACTCTTCGAAATCGCTAAGGGTGAAGTCCACACCGAAACGCGAAAACATCAGCTGTAATCCTTTAAAGGCGTCGAAATGAAACAGGGTTTCATCGGCGTCAAATAATATCCACTGGTACTTCATTCTCTCTCCATGGGATGGCCTCAGGACAAGTGGCAGCACTATATCAATGCCACGCTGAGCAGAGCAAAAATATTTGCTTACGCTTATACGCGAATACGGTTGGAACCACTCGGGCAAACAAGCGTCTGACTCTGCAAGACACTTTACTTTCCAAGGAGTTGGTATGCTAAAAAAAGTGATTCGTTCTATAAAACAACATCGCCAGTTCATCCTGTTTATCGGCCTGATGCTGGTGTTTCGCAGTGCGATCGCCGACTGGAATCATGTTCCCAGCGGCTCCATGCTGCCCACCATAGTGCAGGGAGATCGCATACTGGTGAACAAGATGGCCTACGATCTGCGTCTGCCCTTTACCCATATCAGCCTGATGAAACTGGCGGATCCAGAGCGTGGCGACATCATCACCTTCGACTCCGCCGTGGCCGACAAGAAGCTGGTCAAACGCATCATAGGCCTGCCCGGTGACACTCTGGCCATGCGCAACAATCGCCTCTACCTGAATGGTGAGGCCTTAAGCTACCAAGAGGCGTCTAATAACACTGACGAGCAGCAAGTCTTTGGCACACGAAAACAAGCCTATAGCGAACGGCAGGAAGCCCTGCCCGGCAAGCCTCACGCCATCAGGCTCAATGCCCAACCGTCTAGACTTGCCAATTTTGGTCCTGTTACCGTGCCCGAGGGGCAGTACCTGGCCCTTGGTGACAATCGCGACGCCAGTGCCGACTCGCGCGTCATCGGCTTCGTCCCCCGCGAAGAGATCACCGGCAAGGCCCATAGAGTCGCCTTCTCCAACGACCCGGAACACTATTACCTATTCCGGCCAGAGCGTTGGTTGCAGCCACTCTAAACCCAAAAGCGTAAAGAGTAAGTCGCGACGGCTACTTTACAATCCGGTAGCTGTCGCTATTCCAGTCGTAGACATACTCAACGCCTTGCCATTCGTATACCGTCCTGCCGTCCTTCACCTTCACTCTGGCATTGGCTGGCAGGCTATGAATCGCATCGCTCTGAGCAAGGCTAGTGGTCACCCGCTGAGGTGGTGCAATAGGTTTAGGCTCCCGGCGCTTGCGCGGCTGATAGCGATAGGGGTAACGCCAGTCGTCTCGCCAATAACCCCAGTCATTGCGCCAGTAGCCATGGCGCCAGTAGGGAAAACCTGTGCCTATACCGACTTGCCAGCGCCAAGGGTCATAGAAGTCCCGATGCCAGCCAGGGCGATAGCCCCACCCTAGACCTACGTATGGAGCCAGCTCATATTTGTCTGTCTTCAGCGCCCAAGCGTCGGTAGCAATCGGCGGCAAGGCACCAAGCCACAACAGCCCAGCCAGGAGTAATAAAGGGTTCACATTAAGCCTCATCTTGCCACCTCATGCCCGAGAGATTCACCGCATCTTACCCTTAATTATACGCCCTGAAAATCTTGCTATGCCGGGGTCGCAAAGCCGGTGTAAGGCATTTGGGAATAACGCCCATAAATGGTATAGTGCGCGCCATATCACATTTTTCTCAACGCGAGTATTTCCAAATGAGTTTTAAGGATTTACGCAGTTTTATCGATCACCTCGAAGCCAATGGCGAGCTAAAACGCATTAGCCACCCCGTCGATCCCCATCTGGAGATGACAGAGATCGCCGATCGTGTGCTAAGAGCCAAGGGCCCGGCGCTGCTGTTTGAAAATCCTGTCGGCAAGACCATGCCGGTATTGGCTAACTTATTTGGCACTCCCAAACGCGTCGCCATGGCCCTGGGTAAAGAAGACCCGCTCGCCCTGCGCGATGTGGGTGAGCTGCTGGCCTTCCTCAAGGAACCCGAGCCGCCACGCGGCTTTAAAGACGCCATCGCCAAGATCCCCATGTTCAAGCAAGCGCTAAACATGCCACCTAAGACGGTACGCAATGCTCCGTGTCAGGAGGTTGTGGTCAGTGGCGATGAGGTGGATCTTACCAAGCTGCCCATTCAGCACTGCTGGCCCGGCGATGTCGCCCCCTTGGTCACCTGGGGACTCACCATCACCAAGGGACCGAGACAGAAACGCCAGAATCTGGGGATCTACCGCCAGCAATTGCTGGGCAAGAACAAGCTGATCATGCGCTGGCTGGATCATCGCGGCGGCGCACTGGATTTCAAAGACTTTAAGGCACAGCATCCCGGCGAACGTTATCCCGTGGTGGTGGCGCTGGGCGCCGATCCTGTGACCATACTTGGCGCCGTGACGCCAGTCCCCGATGCCATGAGCGAGTACGCCTTTGCCGGTCTACTGCGCGGCGAACGCACCGAGGTGTGTAAGGCGCTGAGCTGCGATCTCGAGGTGCCCGCCACCAGCGAGATCATCCTCGAAGGTTATATTGAGCCCGGCGAGATGGCCGAAGAAGGGCCTTACGGGGATCACACGGGTTACTACAACGAGACCGACGAGTTCCCTGTCTTCACCGTGACCCATGTGAGCCACAGACGCGACGCCATCTATCACAGCACCTACACCGGTAGGCCACCCGATGAGCCCGCCATGTTGGGTGTGGCACTGAACGAGGTGTTCGTGCCTATCTTGCGCAAGCAATATCCGGAGATCGTCGACTTCTATCTGCCGCCCGAAGGCTGCTCCTATCGCATGGCGGTGATCTCCATCCGCAAGCAGTATCCGGGACATGCCAAGCGGGTAATGATGGGCGCCTGGTCCTTCCTGCGCCAGTTCATGTACACCAAGTTCATCATCATAGTGGATGAAGATGTCAACTGCCGCGACTGGAACGATGTGATCTGGGCTATCACCACCCGGATGGATCCCAAGCGCGATACCGTGATGATAGACAACACGCCTATCGACTACCTGGATTTCGCCTCCCCGGTTGCCGGACTCGGCTCTAAGATGGGGATGGATGCCACCAACAAGTGGGAAGGGGAAACCAATCGCGAATGGGGCACCCCTATCGTCATGGACGAAGCGGTCAAACAGAGGATCGATGCGATCTGGGATGACCTGGGCATAGACGAAGCGCCAACGCTATAATCAATATCAGACATAAACTAATCGTCTGAATTTTAAAAATAAATCAAAGAAGTTAACCCTTTGAATACTTGAACAATTTAATCAGGTATTCGAAGGGCTAAACCTCCACAGAGAGGGTCTGAAAGGAAAACGAATGAACACCATACGCTGTAAAGTTGAACATGTTACCGCCTTTAATGATGCCGTCTATCAGGTAGCATTAACCCCAGAAACCAGCTTCGAATTTAAGGCTGGTCAGTACCTTTGCGTCGTAATGGGTGAAAAAGATAAACGTCCCTTCTCTATCGCCTCTGCGCCAGGCCAGGAGCAGATCGAGCTGCACATAGGTGCCGCCGTCAGCGAGAGCTACCCCATGCAGGTAGTCGAGCGCCTGCTGCAGAGCGAATATATCGACATCGAAGCGCCGGGCGGCGAAGCCTTCCTACGCGCCGACAGCCACAGACCCCGCCTGCTGATCGCCGGCGGCACAGGTTTCTCCTACATCAAGAGCATAGTCGAACAGACGATCGCCCTTGGGCAGAATGTTGAGACCACCCTCTACTGGGGCTGTCGTAACCAAGATGCTATGTACTATGAGTCGCTGGCACGCCAGTGGCATCAGGATCACCCCTGGCTACATTTCGTGCCTGTGGTAGAAGAGTCAACGCCCGAGTGGCAAGGCAAGACGGCCAACCTGTTGGCGCAGATTAAGCAGGATTATGTCAGCCTCAACGGCTATGACATCTATATTGCCGGTCGTTTCGACATGGTCGGCGCGGCGCGCGAAGTGTTCCGTGAGATAGGCGTCGAAGAGCAGCACCTCTACGGCGACGCCTTCGCCTTCATCAAGTAATGCTATCAACAAAGCTTATCGGTTTAACCCAGCCCCACGACGTTGGGGCCGGGTCATTCGGCCAACTTAAGCCACGGCCTCCATGGCTTCACTCTCTGCCAGTCGCTCAATCTTGATGTCATAGTAGGCATATGCCGCGCTGATGAAGGGACAGATGAGATTGAAGAAGGCGAAAGGCAGATAGGCGATAGTGGCGACCCCTAAGGTGCTGGCCATGTAGGCGCCGCAGGTATTCCAGGGCACCAAGGGACTAGTGATGGTGGCCGAATCTTCCAGGGCACGGCTCAGGTTAACCGGTGCCAGGCCATGTTTTTCATACTCGACCTTGAGCATACGACCCGGCAGCAAGATGGCAATAAACTGATCGCCTGTGATCAGGTTAGCGCCGATGCAGCTGGCCAGGGTGGTGATGATCAGGCTGCCACTGGATTTCACCAGACGTAGCACCCCTTGCAACAACCTTTGTAGCAGACCGGTTTTTTCCATCACACCACCGAAGGCCATGGCGCAGAGGATCAACCAGACGGTATTGACCATGCTGCTCATGCCGCCGCGGCTCAGCAGACTGTCGAGCGTCTTATCTCCGGTATTGGCGGTATAACCATCGAACATCGCCACCCAGATCCCCTTCACCAGGGCGACCATGGTGGGCAGGCTGTCGTCGTTGACGAACTTGATCACCCCGTCGAACTGGAACAGCGCCGCACAGATAGCACCTGCCAAGGTGCCAAGAATCACGGTCGGGAAGGCGGGCAGCTTCTTGTAGGCCAACACTAAGACCACCAGCAAGGGCAGCAGCAGATGCAGACCCGGATGATACTGAGCCTCGATGCGTGACATGGTCGCGGCAAGATCCGTCACCGCGCCGCTGCTGTCGCTGCTCAGACCGATAAACAGAAAGCCTGTCAGGGCCAGCAATATGCTAGGCGTGGTGGTCCACACCATGTGACGAATATGACCAAACAGCTCGCTACCGGCGACGGCTGGCGCCAGGTTGGTGGTGTCGGACATGGGCGACATCTTGTCACCGAAATAGGCACCACTGATGATGGCACCTGCGGTGATCTCGACGCTGAGCCCCATGGCACCGGCGACGCCAATCAGCGCAATACCTAAGGTACCGGCGACCGTCCAGGAACTGCCGATACTCAAGGCCACAACCGCGCACAGCAGACAGGAGGCGGCGTAGAAATAATCTGGGTTTAAGATCTTCATACCGTAAAAGATCATGGTGGGCACTGTGCCGGCCAAGATCCAGGTACCGATCAGGGAACCGACGGAAAACAGGATCAACAAGGCGCCTGTGGCCAGGGAAACGCTCTTGACGATCCCCGCCTCCATCTCCTTCCAGCTATAGCCGTTCTTCACCCCGATAACCAGGGTGATACAGGCCGCCATGATAAGGGCAATCTGATTGGCGCCATAGGAGCTGTCTGAAGAGAACAGATACACTGAGGCCGTTAACATGCAGACCAAGGCAAAAATGGGGATCAGGGCATCTAATAGCGTCGGCTGCTTGTGTGTGGTGTCAGACGCGGGACTCGAATCTCTGCCAGGCTGTTCTGGCGACTGCGGATGAGAGGTCATGGATAATCCTTATTATAATTATGGGGTTTCCTATTTTTCTCCCCGCCATCACACCGGCCCTATTAATTCGGGCAGCAAAGGTTTAATCCTCAGGCGGGCCGAACATAGTTACACATTTTTAACAATCCAGTCCAGACCGGCCTGGGATGCCGATACGCCCAAGGCGCGGTAAAGCCATACCGTTGAGCGTATAAATTCATCACTAAGGCGGTTTTGAGCGTGGTTATGCATCTATCGCACATATATTTTGGCTTTTAAAAGGATGAAAAAAGTCCCTAATACTCGCTGACTTTGCGCCTGGAAGTCAGCTTTCAATTACTGCGCCGTTAAATTAAAATTGCCGCCACGCATTTAGACATTCAAGACCCAGTAAGGCACACAGATGAAACTGACCGCACTCGATCAGCCCCTTTACGACCACCTCTACCGCGACATCCACCAGTTCCGCTCTACCTTCGATCTGCCTATCGAAGATGAGACCAGCCTGGATGAGCAGGCCGATACCCTGCACACCTCTTTGGCGATCGAGGAGTTAACCGAGCTGGCCGAGGCTGACAGCCGCGTCGAGCAGGCCGATGCCATCGTCGATTCGGTTTATGTACTCATGGGCCGCCTGGTACACCTGGGGGCTAAGCAAGTAAATGATCGCCTGGAGATCAGCTATGTGATCGATCTGCTGCTGCATGTCGCCAAGAACCGCGACATCGACTTCATCCGCTGCTGGGACGAGGTACATTCGAGCAATATGAGTAAGGTGTGCCGTAACGAGCAGGAACTGCAAGAAACCATCGCCCACTACGCCAAGCAGGGTGTAGAGATCGTCGGCAGCCGCAAGGGCGACTTCATCATCGCCAAGTGTGCCAAAGATGTGGAGATGGCCGGTAAGGTGGTGCGTCAGGGCAAGGTGCTCAAGTCAGTCTACTATCGCCCAGCGGATCTCGCCAAGCTAGTCGCCGCCTAGCCACCTCGCGCCCCGCAGGGTTAACACCTTGTTGCCGATAGCAGAAAAATTCTGCAATTTAGCGACAAATGTGTGAAGCCCTGCGCCAAGCAGGCCATCATGGCGTGATCCAGTTAACAGCTCGCCGCATTGGCGCTACTCTCGGTGCAACTTAGATGATTGAATAGCATCAGAATGAAATGAATGCTCAATTCTGGTTTATGTCTACGAGCCTGAGGTACTATTTATGACCAATAATATTAAAGCATTACTTGCCACCACAGCGCTGTTCTTTAGCACTCAGGCACTGGCAAATAATGGCTGTGCATTTGATGAGAAGCAGGAAGGCTTTATCGCCACCTGCAGTGAGGAGAAACAGGAAGTGATACTGACAGGCGAAGTACAAGCCCAGACCTTAGTCACAGAGCTTGACGATTTCACCCAGGGTTATAAGAGCTATCAGGTCGACGAGGCTGCCATAGAGCCAATCAAGAACCTGCAGACACCAACCGAGATCGTCGTCATCATCGGCACCTGGTGCCCAGACTGCCACCGTGAGACCCCGCGTTTTATCCGTATCATGGAGGCGGCCAACAACGCCAACATCAAGGTGACTTACATAGGCGTGGATCGTAAGAAACAAGACCCCGAAGGCTTGGCGGCCAAGTATGACTTTACCCGCATCCCAACCTTCATCGTGAAGCAAAATGGCGAAGAGATTGGCCGTATCGTTGAGCGCCCAGAAACCTCACTCGAGGTGGACCTGGCAAAGATCCTCAACTAAACCCGCTTCAATAAAAAAGGCCGCAGATGCGGCCTTTTTTGATCTTAATCCCGATTAAAAATCGTAGCGTATTGATGCACGTACATATCTTGGCGTCTGGAAGCTGTCGGCATAGCCGTAGCGAATGTTCTTATCGCCACTGTCTAGCTCATACTGCTCATCCACACCTGTGATGCCGTCGAAGTTAAACAGGTTGTACACGTTCAACTTGAAGTTCAGGCGTCCCGCGGTATCGAAGTCCATGGTGTAAAACAGGTTCAGATCTATGTTGTAGACCCAATCTGTGCGACCCATGCTACCACGCGGTGCCGCCTCGCCATTGGCGTAGAAAGAGGAAGCGCCGTACCAGTCACGACCGTAACAGGTGCCGTCGATGGCGATCGCCTTCACACAGTAACCCTGATCTGCCGGATGCAGGCCGAAGGCGTTGATCGGACGACCCGATTGCAGGTAAGAGTTAAAACCGACACTCAAGTCATCAGTGATGTGGTACACACCATAGAACTTGAAGTTATGGCGTCTGTCGTTAGGCAGATAACCATCGCCATTATCCATCAGCTCTGGGTAGTCGAATGACGTGGTCCAACCCGGATCGGCCTGCTCGTTGTCCGAGCGTACCAGACCCTCTGTGTTACCTTCACTCTTAGACCAGGTATATGAACCGTTGAGGGTAAAGTCTTCGGTCACGTTACCGCTAAAGCTCAGCTCGACCGCCTTATAGGTACGAGTCGCCTTAGGGAAGCCCATCTGATCTGCGGTCACGTTTACCGTTTCCTTCACACCATCGCCGTCGACATCATAGTGGATCTCGGTACCTATGCCTAGGTTGGTTAGGGTTGGGAACCAACCACCGACGAAGTAATCTTCGGCGCTGGTCTCGCCATTACCGGCATACCAGGAAGAATCGTAGTTTTCCTTGATCCACTGGTTCATACCATAGTTAAAGGACACGTCTTCAATCGACTGCTTAAGGTCGCGATAGACACCGCGAATACCCACGGCCCAGTCGTCGTTGAGCTGCTGCTGGAAGCCCAGGGCAAACTCATCCGAGTACATAGACCCAGCCTTGTTGTTAAACAGCTGGTCGGCATCTGGCACAGTGCCGTCGGCCACCACGCGGCGAGAGATCTCATCCCCCAGGATTGGCGAGCCATCTGCATTCACACCATTAAGATGGCTGACGATGTGCGAATCGTAGGCGGCAGAGGCCATACGCAGGTTGGTGTTTGGCGATACCGGCTGGAAGTAACGGCCATAGGAGGCGTAAACCTTACTTGAACCGTCACCGATCACATCCCAGGTGACGCCTAAGCGTGGGGCAAACTGGCCATCGAGATCGACATACTTGTCGCCAGAGCCTGTGGTGTTGCTGAACTCGCTATAACGCACGCCGGCATTGACTGTCACAGTATCTGTGACCATCCAGGTGTCAGACACATACAGGGCGGTGTGCACGTTTTCTGTCTCACTCGCCTTACCCCAGATACGCAGATCCGCGTATTCCGTGCCTTCTGCCAGACCATAGGCGTTATCGGCACCTGCGGTGTAATACTCATACCAGCCGTCACCGTGCGGTGTGTAGAAGTCGGCGATTTCGAGGCGCTCATAGTCATAACCGGCGCGCAGCGTGTGATCGCCAATGACCCAGTCCAGGTCGATACGATAGGTAATACGCTTATCTTCTGTCTCGGAAGAACCATAGCCAACCCAATCGCCCAGACGCTGATAGCTACCGGAACGATAATCTTCATAGGTGGACTGATCTAGGGTGCCCGAATTGTCCTTGGTGGATTGCGTGATCTCACCGTACATGGCCGACAAGGTGATGTCGTCGGTCAAATAACCCGTATACTGGGCGTTCCAGCCGATGCCGCCATAGGTGCTCTCGGTTAGGCCGATGGCATCACCACGGCTACCATCCTCAGCGCGGCGATACTGAGTGATCCTCGTGAATGAACCAATCCACCTTGGTAAACCAGCGGTTGGTATCCCACTCTTTGTCACGCAGCGTGGTCTCGCCATAGGCGGTCGACTCTTCGCCATAAGGGTTCCACAAACCATAGAAGAAGAGCTTGTCTTCGATCAGTGCACCCGAGGCCCAGAGGTTATATTCGGTTTCCTGCCAATAGGCATCTGAAACGGTTTCTATGCTGCCATCGTCTTTCATGCGCGGCATAGGTTCGGCTAGGGCATCGGGCGCGACTTCAGCCTTGGCACCAAATTGCCACTCGTTGTCACCCGACTTGGACACCAGGTTTACGACGCCACCGATGAAGCGACCATATTCGGCCGACACGCCACCTGTCTGCACCTCGGTTTGCGAGATGGCTTCCCAGGGCAGATCGATATCGCCCATGCCTTTACGTAGGTCTGTAATATTCAGGCCGTTAAGGTAGTAACCGTTCTCAGCCACCGAAGAACCGGCGATGGCCACGCCACCGAAACCGTTATCGCCCGCTACTGCGCCAGGGCTCAGCAGTGCAATGGAGGTGGAGTCTAACTCTACCGGTAGCTGGTTGAGCTCTTCGATAGAGATCACCTGAGAGTTAGTGGTGCTCGAGGTATCTACGCGGCTGATGCGGGCGCCGGTAACCGCGATGCGCTCCACTTCATTATTCTGTGCATCCAGTGCCACATCGAAGGTCAAGGCATTACCCACGGTCACGGCAACGTGCTGCTCTTGTACCTGATAGAAACCATCCTTAACGATAGTGATGGTGTAATTACCGATCGGCAGACCCTTCAATGAGAAGCTACCGTTGGCGCCCGTAGTTGTCTCCTTGACTATGCCTTTGCTTTCGTGACGAATGATCACCTTGGCATTATTCACATCGGCGCCGACAGCACTTGTGATATGCCCTTTAATCGTGCCCAGACCATCGGCCGCTATCGCGGCTGGCGCGGACATCATAAGTACCGAACCGACAGCGATTGCCGCCAGGGTCTTTCTCGGGACAAAACGCTTAGTAGCGTTACTTCCTGACATAAGTTTTATCTCCCTTCTCTTTATTATTTTGCTGACGTCCGAGGCAATGAATTTAAGGTTTTATGGGTACAGCCCCCGAACGCAACAAAAACATAATACAAAAGACATATTTTATACAATCTTCAGTATACAAAGATCTTCATGCAGAGCAGTCGAGAGGGCGACAGGCAATGGCGTATTGCAAGCCTATGAAAGTAATTAGATTATTTTGATTTCGTTAACAAAAAGAGGAGAGATACCGAAGGCTAAGGGCGTTAATTCAATGTTGGCCATCGCCAAGCCAAGAGGGCATTAGGCGGGTAAAACCCGCTGGGCAAGTTGATGCAGCACGCCTTCTCTCAGGGCGCCGCCGGAGAGGTTGAGAGACTGTATGTCGAGTAAATTAAACAGGGCCGATAAGATGGCTAAGCCTGCGGCGAAGGTAGGTGCGCGCTCGCTATGCAGGCCGCGAATATCTCTCAGGCTCACATCTGTCTGCGCCAGCACCTCACCCCTGAGCTCACTGAGTACCGCCGGGGTGATGGTTTCACTGGCGCCGCGATCATTGAGTAGCTCCACCACAGACTGCACCGTACCCGAGGCGCCGACCACAAAGTGCCAGCCATAATCGGTCAGCTGTCTGCGATAATCCCCCAGGGCGGTTTCGACCTGATGCTGAGCCGCATCGAAATCCAGTTGCTGAAATGGGAAGCTGTTGAAGAATTTATCGTTGAAGGTGACGCAGCCCATGGGCAGGCTGGTCTTAAGCAACACCTTATTACCATCCCCAATGATGAACTCGGTACTGGCACCGCCGATGTCGATCACCAGGCGTCGCCCCTCGCCTTGGGTGGTAGCAACCATCCCCTGATAGATGAGCTCCGCCTCACGCAGGCCAGAGATGATCTCTATGGGTTGTCCCAGGATAGGCAGGGCGGCCTCGCAAAAGGCCTCGGCATTGCTGATACTGCGCAGGGTCGCGGTGGCGATAACGGCAATATGCTCGCGACTGACCCCGTCCTGGTCCAACATCTGCGAAAACATCTGCAGACAATCCAGGCCACGGTCGAACACCTCGGGGCTGAGCACGCCATCTGCGCCTATCCCCTCAGCAAGGCGTACCTTGCGCTTATACTTGGCCACTACGGTCGGCTTGCCGGCGCGGGTTTGCGCAACCAGCATATTGAAGCTATTTGAGCCTAAGGTAATGGCCGCATACAAGGGACTGACGCCAGAGTGCTTCATTAACTGTGTCTACGGGTCCTGTCGTGACGTCTTGGACGTGCGCCAGGACGACCACTCTGTGGCTTGCCACCACTCGAACGGCCAGTAGGACGTGGCGAGTGCTTACGATGAATTCGCACCGGTGGCGGAATATCATCGAGCAGCGCTTCGCTGTCGTAGTTAGTCACAGGGATGCTGTGCTGAATATAGCTCTCGATAGCTGGCAGGTTCAGGGCGTACTCTTCACAAGCGAAACTGACTGAGACCCCTTTCTGACCCGCACGTCCGGTACGACCGATACGGTGCACATAGTCTTCACAATCGTCGGGCAGGTCATAGTTATAAACATGAGACACGTCCGAGATATGCAGGCCGCGCGCCGCGACGTCTGTTGCAACCAGGATATCCAACTCGCCCTTGGTGAACTGCTCGAGAATACGGATACGTTTCTTCTGCGGCACATCGCCAGTGAGCAGGCCAACCCTGTGACCGTCACCTTCAAGGTGGGCCCAGAGATTTTCACAGCTATGTTTAGTGTTAGAGAAGACTATTGCCTTCTCTGGCCAATCTTCTTCGATCAGACTCAGCAGCAAACGCATCTTATCTTTCATCGACGGATAGAAGATCTCTTCGGTGATGTTCTTCGAGGTCTTTTCACTCGGTGCGATCTCAACCTTCTCAGGATCGTTCATGTGATCGTAGGCCAACTCCTGCACCTTCATCGACAGAGTTGCCGAGAAAAGCATGTTCAAACGCTCGTTAGCATCTGGCATGCGTCTGAATAGGAAGCGAATATCTTTGATAAAACCAAGATCGAACATCCGGTCGGCTTCATCTAGCACCACCGCCTGAATAGCGCTGAGGTTAATCACCCCTTGGCGTACATAATCTATGATGCGCCCAGTGGTACCGATCAGGATATCGACCCCCTTGTCCAACACCTTACGTTGTACTTCGTAGCTCTCGCCGCCGTAAACAATACCCACCTTAAGGCCGGTATGTTTCGCCAGCAGCTCTGCGTCCTTGGCGATCTGAATAGCCAGTTCGCGGGTCGGTGCCATGACTATGGCTCTAGGCTGGTTGAGTTGACGTCCGTCGGGAATGGGGGTGGTTAGCAGATGATTGAAGGTGGCGACCAGAAAAGCCAGGGTTTTACCTGTACCCGTCTGTGCTTGGCCTGCGATATCTTTATGCTGGAGTAAAATCGGTAATGATAATGCCTGGATAGGTGTGCAATATTCAAAGCCGCTTTCGACTAATGCCTGTTGTATCTCTGGATGCAGAGAAAAGTCGGCAAACTTTTGATTAGTTAAATGTGTTTCGCTCATAGCGCAAGCATACCAGTTAGGGTTGCAATAAGGAACTCGATCGTTTGAAATAACGGCTAATAAAAAAAGACCGTTGAAAGCCGCTAATAACTCTTGAAAAGCGAATTTCAGACCCAATATACAGCTTAAGCCATTAACAAACCAGCAATGGCACCCTAACTGGAGAACATCATGAGCGATAAAATTATTACCCTAAGCGACGACAGCTTTGAAAACGACGTTTTAAAATCAGATCTGCCAGTCCTCGTTGATTTCTGGGCAGAATGGTGCGGCCCTTGTAAAATGATCGCCCCTATCCTGGATGACGTTGCAGACGAATATGCCGGTAAGGTAACTATCGCTAAGCTAAACGTAGACCAAAACAACGCCTCTCCGGCTAAGTACGGCGTACGTGGCATTCCAACACTGCTTATGTTCAAGAATGGTGAGCTTGCCGACACTAAAGTAGGCGCCCTTTCTAAGACTCAACTGAAAGAGTTCATCGACGCACAACTATAAATGCATCGATCCCTATGACATTTTTGTCATAGAAAGTGATTCTCGACACAGCTTAGTCAAGTAATTGTGTCGAGGGTCGCTAAATTTCTAGACGCCCTGCTCCTATAGTGCTACTTTAATAACCAGAAACTTTCTCATTAACCACACCTCGCTATTTCGATTAATATCCAAACAACTTTATGCTATTAGTCCTAGAATAGCTTTGTCTCGCAATATACAAGACCCACCACAATGAATTTATCAGAATTAAAAGAGAAGTCGATTTCAGACCTGGTCATTCTGGCCCAGGATATGAAAATCGAGAACATGGCCCGAGCCCGCAAACAGGACATTATTTTCGCAATCCTTAAAGCCCACGCCAAAAGCGGTGAAGATATTTTCGGTGGCGGGGTACTCGAAATCCTGCAAGATGGTTTTGGTTTCCTTCGTAGCGCAGACGGTTCTTACCTTGCAGGTCCAGACGATATCTATGTTTCACCGAGTCAGATTCGCCGCTTTAACATGCGCACCGGTGATACCATTTTTGGTAAAATCCGTCCCCCGAAAGAAGGTGAACGTTATTTCGCACTACTGAAAGTCAGTGAAGTAAACTTCGACAAACCCGAAAACTCCCGCAGCAAGATCCTCTTCGAAAACTTAACCCCACTTCACGCAGAAGAACGCATCCGAATGGAGCGTGGTAACGGTTCGACCGAAGATATTACCGCCCGTATTCTCGACCTCTGCTCGCCTATCGGTAAGGGCCAGCGTGGTCTTATCGTGGCACCGCCGAAAGCCGGTAAGACATTGCTGCTGCAAAACATCGCCCAGAGCATCACCTACAACAACCCTGAAGTTGTGCTCATGGTACTGCTGATTGACGAGCGTCCGGAAGAAGTGACCGAGATGCAACGCCTGGTGAAAGGCGAAGTGGTTGCCTCTACCTTCGACGAGCCAGCCAGCCGTCACGTACAGGTAGCCGAAATGGTTATCGAGAAGGCTAAGCGTCTGGTTGAACACAAGAAAGACGTAGTGATCCTGCTCGACTCTATTACCCGTCTGGCACGTGCCTACAACACAGTGATCCCATCATCTGGTAAGGTACTGACTGGTGGTGTTGACGCCAACGCACTGCATCGTCCTAAGCGCTTCTTCGGCGCGGCACGTAACATCGAACACGGCGGCAGCCTGACTATTATCGCCACCGCGCTGGTCGATACGGGTTCTAAGATGGATGAAGTGATCTACGAAGAATTTAAGGGTACGGGTAACCAGGAACTCCACCTGTCTCGTAAGGCCGCCGAGAAGCGCGTCTTCCCTGCCATCGACTTCAACCGCTCGGGTACCCGTCGCGAAGAGAAGCTGACCACACCGGACGAACTACAGAAGATGTGGATCCTGCGTAAGATCCTCAATCCGATGGACGAAGTCAGCGGCATGGAGTTCCTCATCGACAAGCTTGCCATGACCAAGACCAACGAAGAATTCTTCACCGCGATGAAACGCGCTAAGTCATAAAGTCAGTCTTAAGACTTTAGCGATAAAGAAAAAGCCGCAAACATGCGGCTTTTTTTATGCTTGCTCGGTTAAGCCCTGGGCGCGCTGAGCACAGCGCTGGCGCAGCTGATCCCTCAGGGTCAGCACCAGAGGCGTCACATGTTGCCGACCTGGGCAGACGAGATAGAGATCGGCGCTCTCGCCGCTGTACTGAGTCAATAGTGGCACTAGGGCGCCGCTGGCCAAATCGTCAGCCAGGTCCAACGATGACTTATAGACTATCCCCTTGCCTGCCAGCGCCCACTTGCGGGCGACTTCGGCGTCGTTACAGGTACGATTGCCCGACACCCTCACCCTATGTGTCTGACCGTCGCAATAGAAGCACCATTGGTCATGAGTCTTCTCATCTAACATGAAAAACAAGCAGTTATGCTTCTCCAGATCGCTAAGGGTCTCGGGGCGGCCATGACGGGCAATATACTCCGGTGAGGCGCACAAGATGCGCTGGGCCGAGCAGATCTTAAAGGCCACCAGGCTCGAATCTTTCGGGGTGCCGCTACGCAGGGCCACATCTATCTTGTCGTGATAGAAGTTGGTCAGGCTGTCGGCGAGATGCAGCCTCAGCTGCAATCTGGGATATTCATCCATCAGGTGATCCAGCCAGGGCAGAATATAGTTGCGCCCAGCATCAGACGGCAGGGCGACGCTCAGCTTACCGGCTATTTGCGACTTGGCGCAGGCCAGCGCCTGCTCGCCCAGGCGCAAGTCCTCCAGTGCCCGGCGACAATAGCTCAGGTAGCGCTCGCCGGCATCGGTCAGGCGCAGGCTTCGGGTGCTGCGGATAAAGAGCACGGTATCCAGCTCCTTCTCCAGCCGCTTCAGGCTGGCGCTGGCCACCGCCGCGGAGAGCTCCAGCTCCACCGCCGCGCCGCTCAGGCTGCCACAGTCGGCGACCCGCACAAATAACAATAGATCATTGACCTGCATGATTTACTTCCTCGCCCTCTCGCCTCTCTCGCGGAGCTTCTCTTTTGTGCGCCTCTCTAAATGAGCCCCTTTTAAAAACCCTTTTTGAGAGCCCTTTTTTTATTCGCTTCAGTTAAGCATAGACTGGCTAAAAACCTTACCTTTATCAAAATATTTTTTATAAAAGGCAGACAGAGAGACAATAAAAAAGCCTGCATGGGCAGGCTTTTTAAGGTATTACGCAGACGCTTTAGCGCTATCGGCTTAGCTCTTTTAGACCAAGGCAGTCGCCATCTTACGCCTGAGGTAGGCGATCTGCTGCATGTGGGGCAGATCCTTAGGGCAGTTGTCCTGACAACCCAGCAGGGTCATACAACCAAACACCCCATCCTGATTACCGATCACATGGTAGAAATCTTCCACGCTGCGGGCATCGCGACTGTCGAGTTCGAAGCGGGCGATCTTCATCATGCCCACGGCGCCGACGAAGGTGTCGCGCATCTGCTTGGTGGCACAGGCCGAGACACACACGCCGCATTCGACACAGCGCTCCAGCTCATAGAGCTTGGCCGCCTCCTCGGGTTCCATGGGCGCCTCGATGCGATGAATGTCGACCTCGTCGTTTCTCGGATGCAGCCACAACTTGAGGCGCTCCGCCAGTTCGCGCATAAACTTGCCCGTGTTGACCGAGAGATCGCCGATCAGCTCGAAGCCCGGCAGCGGCATCAGGGTGATCTCCCCCTTGGGATACTTGCTGGTCAGGGTACGGCAGGCCAAGGTGGGATAGCCGTTGATCACCATGGCACAGCTGCCGCAGATCCCGGCGCGGCAGACGAAGTCGAACTGCAGCGAGGGATCCTGCTGTTCCCGCAGCATGTTGAGCGCGATAAACACCGTCATGCCCGGCGCCTCTTCCAGCTGATACTTCACCATCTTAGGCTTATCGTCCGGCACCTGAGGATCATAACGGAAGATGTTAAAGGTTAGTGTGCGACCCTGACTCATTTGCTCTCTTCTCCAAGCTGCTGACTGTTTCCGAGCGGCTTATCATGCAAACGCTCATTCTTCTCTCTAAGGGATTCTGGTACCTCGAACGGCATCAAGGCGTGCTGGCGCTCGTGACGATCGGCCTCTTCTCCCAGGTTACTCAAGATCTCGACGATCTGTTTCTCGCGCTTCTCGGTATCCGGATGGGCGATGGCATTGTTGATACCATAGCCACGATAGCCAGGCGGCAGCTCCATCTTCATCACGTCGAGTGCTTCATAATCCAGCTGCGGCCGCGTCGCATCAGCGCTTGGCCAGGAAGAAAGCGTGCGGTTGAGCCACTCTTTATCGTTACGCTGCGGATAGTCTTCGCGGGCATGGGCGCCGCGACTCTCGGTGCGTGCCTCGGCGCCGCAAGCCACCGTCAACGCCACCTTGATCATACGCTTGACTCTCAGCGCCTCCACCAGCTCAGGGTTGGCATGACGCTTCTTGCACTTAAGACCGAGGTTACGCGAACGGATCAGCAAGGCCTCCAACTCCTCGACCGCCTTGGTCAGCTCAGGACCATTACGGAAGATCCCCACGTAATCCATCATGATGCGCTGCATCTCGCGCTTAAGCTCATAGGCCGACTCACTGCCCAGGCCTTCGACTAAGCTGTCTATCTCATCGCGCACCTGAGCCACGAAACGCTCGGCCAGTGCGGTGTCTATCTCGAGTGTGTTTTCCTCGCAGAAATCGGCGACATACTTGCCGATAATCATGCCGCCCACCACGGTTTCCGCCAACGAGTTGCCCCCTAGACGGTTGAAGCCATGCATATCCCAGCAGGCGGCTTCACCCACACTGAACAGGCCTTTTAGCTGAGGACTCTGTCCCTTGGCATCGGTACGTATACCGCCCATAGAATAGTGCTGAGTTGGACGCACAGGGATCCAATCTTCGGCGGGATCTATGCCGAGGAAGTTCTCACAGATCTCCTTCACCTCACGCAGGTTGGTCTCCACATGCTTGCGCCCCAGCAGGGTGATATCGAGCCAGAGGTGTGGCCCGTAAGGGCTATCGACCCCCTTGCCCTTGCGCATATGTTCTGTCATGCGGCGAGACACCACGTCCCGCGAGGCCAGCTCTTTCTTCTCCGGCTCATAGTCGGGCATGAAACGATGGCCATCTTTGTCTCTGAGCAGGCCGCCGTCACCGCGGCAACCTTCTGTGGTCAGGATCCCCACGGGCACGATAGCCGTCGGATGAAACTGCACCGCCTCCATATTACCCAGTGTTGCCACGCCGGTTTCCAGCGCCAACGCCTGGCCTATCCCCTCGCAGATGATCGCATTGGTAGACACCTCGTAGATACGGCCATAACCGCCGGTGGCTATGGTGGTGGACTTGGCCACATAGGCACGCAGTTCCCCCGTGATCAGGCATCTGGCCACCACCCCATGGCAACGCTTGCCATCGTGGATCAGCGCCAGCGCCTCTACTCGCTCGTGCACAGGAATGTCGAGTGAAATCGCCTTATTGTCGACGGCATAAAGCAGCGAATGGCCGGTACCGTCTGCGGTATAACAGGTACGCCACTTCTTGGTGCCGCCAAAGTCACGAGCGTTGATCAGGCCATGGGCCTCTTCGGCCTCTTCGATGGTGACCTTCTCGGCATTCACCACCACCTGTCGTGGCCCCTTGGTGACTCGCGTCCAGGGCACGCCCCAGTTTGCCAGCTCACGCACCGCCTTGGGCGCACAGTGCGCAAACATTCGCGCCACTTCCTGATCACAGCCCCAGTCCGATCCCTTTACCGTATCCTGGAAATGGACGTCTTCATCATCTCCCATGCCTTTGACGGTATTCCCCAGGCTGGCCTGCATGCCCCCCTGGGCCGCGGCCGAATGAGAACGCTTAGCGGGGATCAATGACAGCACCAGGGTATCCAGGCCGCGTTCCTTCGAGGCTATGGCGACCCTTAGTCCGGCCAGTCCTGCGCCCACGACTAAAGAATCGGTATATATCAGTTTCACACTTGCTCCTTACGAGGGATAAGAGATCAAATTTAGCTTCTAAGTGATTAGCTGGCGTAGGGCAGGAAGGCGAGCAGAGACGCCAGACCTATGACCACAAACACCACACTCACTATGGTTTTTATTTTTCTAATTCGGGCGCGGGCATCGATGGCGCGTTTTGCCCCCCACTTGATGGCCACACGATAGATGCCGATGGCGGCATGTAACTCGACGCACAAGAGCAGTGGCAGATAGACCATCCAAACCCCTTGGTTCCAGATACGATCGGCACTGCCGGCCGGGCCTATGGTTTCTGGCGCACTACCGATCAACCACAGATGCACAGGCAACAGCAGGAAGATGCCCACTCCGGTGATCGCCTGCCACACCCACAACTTGGTATCGTCGTGGTGGATCACGCTCATCTGCTGACGTAGCGCCCGCTGCTGCTTCAGGTTCAGCGGCATCTTGTGAACCGCGACCAGGACATGTATCAAGGCCAATAACGCCACTATGATGGCGATGCCCGAAACCACCCAGGGATAGCCATGACCATCGGCGCTGAGAAAACTCAGCTCCATGGTGCGCGCCACAAAGGTCATGGCATCGGCTCCCAGGAGGATCGAGGAAACCAATACCAGATGTGTCCAGAGGAACAGCGCCAAGATGACGCCTGAGACACTCTGACTCATATCGAGCCAACCGCTTACATTATTATTTTTCTTCGCCAGCGACATAGGCACTCCTGTGAATAGTGGGATAAGGGGCAAGACAGTGCAAAAGCTAAAAATAGTTAGCCTTAATGTCGCTCACAAACCCAACAAAAACCGTGAGATAGATCAAAACAAAACCCTATACTTTACAATTTGCTAATCTATCTCGCGCCTACACAGTTAAGGCACAAACGGCGTAATTGGCAACACCAGTGATCTGCCTATCATGATGTAAGAGATAAGGCTGAGGATCCCAAGCGTCATCAGATAGATGATCAAGACCTTGATCGCCTTTCTCAGTCCCTTACGGTGACGGATCAGTCCCCACTTCACCGCCACCCGGTACAGGCCGATCATGGCGTGCACCACCACGGCGGGCAGCAACAGGGCATACAGCAGCCAGGCATTGGCGTGATAGACGCGTTCGGCCGACAGGTGCGGACCAATTTCTGGGTTGGTGATCATGGTAAAGATATGCACAGGCGCCAGGAAGAACAGGATGAAGCCCGTGACCAACTGCCAGAACCAAGCATGGCTATCCTTATGTTTAATCCCCTGCATGTGATTACGCAACGCGCGCCATTGACCCAGCTGCGCCGGGAAGCGACGCAGAGCCACCGCCGCATGCAGCATCACCACCACCATGATAAAAATAGAAAATACCTTGGTCACTATCGGCATGCCATGGCCATCACTGCTAAACATGCCGCCTTCGAGAAACTGCACCACCTGATAGAAGGTCTCTTTACCGAAGAGGATGCTCGACTCGAAGTGCAGATGCGCCAACAAGAAACATCCCAATAAGATGCCGGTGGCACTCTGTATTCTGTCAGCCTTGGCCGACCAGGGACTGCCCAAAGCAGCGTAATGTGTGTGTTGGTACTGCAAGCTGTTAACCTTCATGATCTTTCTGCGCCTAGTGTCGGGATCTACACCATACCAACAAGTTTTGAGCTGCCTATACGGATGCCCAAAAAGCGTGAGACACCTCACCATGCCAAGGTGGAACATTTGACGCCGATCACAAACAATATGCCAACAACAAAACAAAGGTAAAACCAATTACCCACTATTAATCAGCAATTTAAACAACCATTTCAAACAATACAATCAATGGCAAATCGGTAAAAATAACCAATTGAATTTAGATGCTAATTCCCTCAAATCTCAGTTTCAGCACAGATTCCTCGGCCTTTGCCTTAGGCTTGGTTTACAATAGGGCCATTATTGAACTTATATTGACCTTAGAGAGAAGATCCCATGGCCTGGATCCAGTTAAAGATAGACACAGATAACCAACACGCCGAGCAACTCAGCGACATGCTGATGGAGCTGGGTTCGCTGTCGATCACCTACGAAGATGGTAAAGACACCCCGATCTACGAGCCTAACCTGGGCGAGACTCCCCTATGGAGCCATACGGTGATCACCGCCCTGTTCGAGGCAAACTATGATCTGGCGCCTGTGGTGGAGATGCTTAAGCTACAGCCTTATTTAGGCGCAGACTTTAGCCACAAGATAGAACAGGTCGAAGACAAAGACTGGGAAAGAGAGTGGATGGACAACTTCCACCCCATTCAATTTGGTCGTCGCCTATGGATCTGCCCAAGCTGGCGCGAAGTCCCCGATCCGGATGCAGTCAACGTCATGCTGGATCCCGGCTTGGCCTTCGGTACCGGCACCCACCCAACCACGGCCCTGTGCCTCGAATGGTTGGACAGCCTAGACCTAAAAGATAAAGAGGCGATCGATTTTGGCTGTGGTTCAGGCATTCTCGCCGTCGCAGCGCTCAAGCTGGGCGCCGCCAAGGTTACCGGTATCGACATCGACTACCAGGCGATCGAGGCCTCTAAGGCTAACGCCGAACGTAACCATGTGGCCGACAAGCTAGCCTTGTACCTGCCAGAAGACCAACCGGCCGATCTTAAGGCGGAAGTCCTGGTTGCCAACATCCTTGCCGGCCCACTACGCGAACTGGCGCCGCTGATCGCCGAAAAAGTACAACCGGGCGGCTTGCTCGCACTCTCTGGTCTGTTAAAGGAACAAGCCGACGAGATCAGCCAGCATTATGCCCAGTGGTTTGACATGGACGCACCAGCTCACAAAGAAGATTGGAGCCGCTTGACAGGCAGACGCAAATAGGGGTAAAAGCCAGCGGCCGCAAGGCCGCCACAGACTTCTCAGCTCGCAAAAGTCAAGCAAAAAAGTTGCTCTCAGGTCATTTATTGACCTTTTCACAGGCTTGAAAAAGGCGTACTATAGCGCCCCTTTGAAGCGCAAGGTGTAATGATTAATGCAGATTGGACCCTATCAACTGAAGAATCAGCTGATCGTGGCTCCTATGGCAGGAGTCACCGACCAACCCTTCCGAAATCTCTGTTTACGCTACGGTGCCGCCCTGGCCGTATCGGAGATGCTTTCGTCTAATCCCGAGGTGTGGGACACGGACAAGAGCCGACAGCGCATGGCACACGCTGGTGAAGACGGGATTCGCTCAGTACAAATTGCAGGTGCCGACCCCGATATGATGGCCCATGCCGCCGTTGTCAACGTACAACAGGGCGCACAGATCATCGATATCAACATGGGGTGTCCTGCAAAGAAAGTGAATAAGAAGTTGGCTGGTTCGGCACTACTGCAGCAACCAGAGCAGGTAAAAGCAATTTTACAGGCTGTCGTTGCCGCTGTGGATGTACCCGTCACCCTGAAGATTCGCACAGGTTGGGCACCAGAACACCGAAATGGCGTTCAGATAGCCCAAATTGCGCAAGATTGTGGCATTGCCTCGCTCGCGGTCCATGGCCGTACGCGACAATGCATGTACAAAGGCGACGCCGAGTACGACACGATTCGTGCGATTAAGCAGAATGTCTCTATTCCAGTTGTCGCAAATGGCGATATCTGCACTCCAGAGAAGGCACGTCACGTGCTAGACTATACGGGGGCAGACGCCGTGATGATAGGAAGAGGCGCTCAAGGACGACCTTGGCTATTCAGAGAGATCCAACATTACTTGGAAACAGGTAATAAGCTAGCGCCCATTGAAGTGGACGAAAAGCGTCAAGTGATGCTGGAACACCTCAAGAATTTATATGCATTATATGGTGAATACAAAGGGTTACGTATCGCCAGAAAGCATGTTGGATGGTATCTGGACCAAGAAGCGCAGAGATCTTTCAGAGCCGACTTCAATCGGCTGGAAACTGTTGAAGAACAACGTTCCATGTTGGAGCGTTATTTTGATGAATTAGTAAAGAATTAATAAAGAGCAGAATACGAATGTTTGATCAGACAACTCAACCAGAAGCTCATCAGCTTACCGTAGGCAAAATCGAAACCGCTAACGGCACTATCAAGCCTCAGTTACTTCGTGACGCAGTGAAGCGTGCGGTAACTAACTTTTTCGCTCAAATGGACGGCCAGGAAGCCGAAGAAGTTTATGAAATGGTGTTATGTGAAGTTGAAGCACCTCTACTAGATATCATCATGCAACACACCCGTGGCAACCAGACTCGTGCTGCCAACATGCTAGGTATCAACCGTGGTACTCTGCGTAAGAAATTAAAGAAATACGGCATGAACTAAGACCTTCTTAGTTAGCTGTATTAAACGGGCTCGCCAGCAATGGCGAGCCCGTTTTGCTTTCTGAACCCACGTCCACACTACAACCTAATAAATAGTCCGCCCACGAAAGAAAAATCACACACCATCAATAAAATACCTTAAAGTTACCTATTCGTTGCCTACGATTAAATTAGATATGGATATCCTTGATAAATACGAACTGAAAGAATGGTGGTTAACTTCCTTAACGGCTGCACACCGTGACCAAATATCACGCGATTATCAACCAATGGGCTACCCAACTAGCGAGTGTTATCTCTATGCAAACCTGGTAGGTAAAACGTATGGTGAAACGGATAAATGCTGTTTATTGAATGTGTTGGCCTGTGTGGCAAAAGATGACGCCAAAGACATCATATGGGACAAAACCGAGCAAGCTGTAAAAGAAGCTCTTAATCGACCAAGGAAGAACTACAAAGACATACATTTAGCACTCACTGGATTAATTAAACATCACTACAGCCTCCGGGATAACCCTTCGCATTACAACAAAGCTAAGGAGCTTTGTCAGTTACAAATCTCCATCGCAATACAAGCGGCCAAAGTTTTCAGCAAACCACTAAAACCAAAGGGAATCAGTCTAAAAAAGCTCGAGGAAATTTTAGGTCATAAACCTGTAGGTTATGATGTTCCGCAAATAATGCCATCTCATATCGGTTACAAACAACTGGCTATTATTCTTGAAAAGGAAGGTGATCTTAAAGGCGCTCTTGAACTGTCACGAAAAGCCTTAAAACAGGGATGGAATGACGACTATAAAAAACGCATAACCAAGCTAGAATCAAAACTTGCTAAGCAAAAATAGCTAAATACGACTACCCCTCAAACAAACAAAACACTGTTAAATCAATGCATTAATTATTGCAAAACAATTCTTTACAACTCAGGTTCTTAGCCAATTGCTGTCTAATCCACAATATTCAAAGATGAAGTTTCAATATATAACCGTATCTCAACTCCCATCCAAATTTATCCTCTGAAGCCAGCATCTTCACCAAATCATGATCTACCTCAATAAACCCGACTAAATTACTCAAGTTTACGTTGAATTTAATCGGCAACCTCTCTACCATCAAAACACGCTTGTCAAATACACCTTTAATGTTGGAGTCACCATGTCTTTATCTACACAGTCCCCACTGGCCTCAGAATTTGCCGACGAGACGGTTGGCAGCTTAGTGGCTGGCGACTTTCGCCGTGCCCATGTATTTGGCCAATTTGGCATCGATTTCTGCTGTGGCGGCAAGCGCACCCTGGCAAAGGCCTGTGATCGAGCAGGCATAGCACTGGTAGAGGTGGAGGCGGCGCTCCAGGCCGTGAAGGCTGAAGGGATGCAGGAAGATAGCCTGAATCAACTCCCCCTCGCCGAGTTGATCGACTATATCGAGACGACCCACCATGACTATATTCGTGAGAAATCCCCCCTGCTGATCGAATATAGCCAGAAGATGGTGCGCGCTCATGGCGAACATTATGACGAGATCAAACCCTTTGCGGGTTGGGTGCGTGCCCTGATAGAAGATCTCATGCCCCACCTTATGAAGGAGGAACAGATCCTCTTCCCGGCTATCCGCGCCATGGCCAATGGCGAACAGGTCAGCGGCTGCTTTGGTCACATAGGCAACCCCATCAACGCGATGGAACATGAGCATGATGAGGCCAGCGAGATCGTCGAGCGCCTGAGAGCCCTCACTAACGACTTTACCCCGCCAGCACACGCCTGTACCACCTGGCGTATCTGCTATGCCAGCCTAAAAGAGTTTGTCGCCGATCTGCACCAGCATATCCATATCGAGAACAACATCCTCTTCCCTAAGACCCTGGCTATCTAAAAGGGCTTCTCTCGGGGCTCTGCCATCGGAGCCCCCACTATATCAAGCCTTTAAAATCCGGCGATCAGGTAACCACCCACCAAGGCAATCACACCACCACTGAGGCGCAGAAGCGGCAGCTTACGGCTAAGGTGTTGCATTATGATGCCGAGCGCCACGCCTAACAAATGGATCACCGCAGTACCAGTGAGGAAACCTAACGCATAGAGCACTGGGCTGGCTAACGCCGGCATCTCGGCGCCGTGCGCGTGGCCATGAAAGATGGCAAACAGCCCGACAAATCCCATGGCGAGCAGCAGCGGAATCTGTCGACCCAAGGCGATCGCCAGGCCAAGCAGCAATACAGACAAGGCAATTCCCAACTCTACCAGTGGCAGCTCTACCCCATAGAGCCCCAGTATTCCGCCAAATAACATGAAGGCCATGAAGGCCAGCGGTACGGTCCAGATCGCTCGCCCACCCAGCTGAGTACTCAACAGGCCCACGCTAAGCATGGCCAGGAGGTGATCAAAGCCCAATACGGGATGATTAAAGCCTGTCATGAAGCCGGCACCGTGAGTGATGCCATGGGCAAATACCGGCGTTGTCCACGCCAGCAGCAATAGGGGAAGTAACCTTGTACGCATGAGTCCTCTCTATCCTTGAAATGATAGCGATGACAATAGAGGAAATAAGATTAATGGACTGTGACGCTTAGCTAAAAAGTATAAATAAGTGCCCTAGTCAATAAGCGCTAGGAGGACGTCCAAACTGCTACAGGTAATATGAGGAAGTTGCCCCAGGGCGTTTTTCTGTGGCTCCCGTCCGACCGCAGGGTTGAGCCAGGCAGATTGACACCCCGCTCGGCGCGCCCCCTGAACATCGGCCTTAAAGCTGTCACCCAGGTGCAAGAGCTGCTCACAATCGATATCGAGCCGATGACAAGCTTGATAGAACATATCGGGATAGGGTTTCATGCGGGTGCCGTTGCCTGGGTGCAGAACAAACTCAAATAGCTCGCCTAAACCAATGCGATGAGCATCGACATTGCCGTTAGTGATCCCCACCAATCGATAAGATTCGGCCAACCTGCTGAGCAGTGCCAACACCTCAGCTGGGACCCTAAAGTCTGAGCGCTGCTCCACAAAATAGGCTAAGGCCTGCTGCGCCGCCTCTGCTGCGGTTTTCCTGGCATAACCTAAGGTCATCAATCCCTGCTCCAGCGTCGCCAGACGCGCGGCCGAGGTGTCATGGGCCAACATGGGCGCTTGCTGGATAAGCTGACGCTTCAAGGCCTGCCAGTCATCCAGGCTCCAATCTTGGGTTACCGGATGTTTCTCGGCCAGGTAGCTCAGCAGGCGCCTCTCGGCCGTCATGATGATGGGCCGATTGTCATACAGGGTATCGTCCAGGTCGAAGCTGATCGCCTTGAAGGGGCGCAGACCTATGGCCACACTAACCATTGCCACCTCGCTTCTTGGCCCTGGGATGGGCGCCGTCATAGACCTTGGCAAGATGTTGAAAATCCAGGCTGGTGTAGACCTGAGTCGTCGACAGGTTGGCGTGGCCAAGCAGTTCCTGCACCGCCCTGAGATCAGCGCTGGATTCCAGCATGTGAGTCGCGAAGGAGTGACGCAGTTTGTGGGGATGCACTCGGGCGTTTAACCCCTGCTGCTGACCCCACTTGTTTAGCCTGGCCTGAATGCTTCGGTGGGCGAGGCGTTTACCCTTGGCGGTCACAAACAGGGCATCGTCTTCACAGGGCAGGCTTGCTCGCACCTTGAGCCAGTCGTCGATGGCAGTCAGCGCCATGCTACCTATGGGCACGATACGCTCCTTGCTGCCCTTACCCATGACTTTCACCTGATGCTCACCGCTGGCAATATCCCGGGTATCCAGGGCCGCCAATTCCGCCAGGCGCAAGCCGGAAGAGTAGAACAGCTCCATGATCGCCTTGTCTCGCAGCGCTAAAGGATCGTCCCCCTCGATAGCCAGAAGATGGGTCACAGAGTCGAGATCCATGTTCTTAGGCAGGGGCTTTTGCTGTTTGGGGGCGCTGAGGTTAAGGCTGGGATCTTTACTGATATAGCCCTCTTGCAGCAGATAGTGACAAAACTGCTTAAGGGCCGAAAGCGTCAGGGCGATAGAGCGAGGTCCGAGCCCCTTACGGTGCAGCTTATTGAGCACGGCTTGCAGCTGCTCGTCACTCACCTCGCCCCAGGCAAGATCTTGAGGTAAGAGCTCGCCGACCCGGTCGAGCTCGAAGCGATAATTTCTGACCGTGTGGGGAGAGAGCTGCCGCTCGTTCGCCAGATAACAGACAAATTCCTTCACCCAGTCGACAGACATAGCGATATCACAACTTAGGTAGCAGGTGATCGAGCAACTGTTTTAACTGATCCAGCAAGAGGTTATCCATTTCGGGATGAAAATGCATAGGGTCCTGGCTGGCGATGGCAAAGATCACCTGACCACACTGCTGTGACAGGCGAGACAGCGCCACCGAGCCCACCTCGCAGCCAAACAAGCGCTTGGATTCGGTTTGGGTGAGTCGGCCAAAATAGTAACCCTGTTTCAGGCGCTCACTCCAAATATTCGACAACTCGCTATCGATATCATGAACGGTGATCAGCCGCACATGGGTAAACTGAAACTGCTGCTGTAACTCACTCGACAATATCTGTCTCAAGTCCCCCAGGTCTTCGGCCTGCAACAGCTTGAGCGACAAGGCGGTATTGAACATATAGATCTGTTCGTTACGCGAGGCCATGGCCAGTAGCGAGGTGATCTCCTCTTCGAGTTGTGTCACCCTGGCTCTCAGCATCTCCTGACGACGCTCCACCAGTGAGACGGCGCCGCGCTGCTCATGGGGGATTCGCATCGCGAGTAGCAACTCTGGGTAGCGGGCGAAGAAATCGGGATTGTCGAGCAGATACTCGCGGATCAAGACTTCATCGAAGGGCAACTCGGCTTTTTTGTTCATCGCATCATTCATTGCTGTATCTGTCCATCGTATACATGTTCAGCAGGCCCCGTCATCCATAGGGGCTTACCCTCGCCTTCCCAATCAATGGTTAAGCTACCACCGGGCAGGTCGACCCGCACGCGTCTGGCCAGCTTGCCTTGCAACTGACCCACGACCACGGCCGCACAGGCACCGCTGCCACAGGCCAAGGTTTCGGCCGCGCCGCGCTCATATACCCTAAGTTTAATATGGTTTGCATCGACCACCTGCATGAAACCCACGTTCACCCCCTTGGGGAAACGCTCATGCTTGGTCAGCAAGGCACCGACCCGCTCGACGTCGGCATTCGCCACGTCATCGACCTCGAGCACGCAGTGGGGATTACCCATAGACACGGCGCCACACAAGAAGGTTTGCATCCCCTCTGGCTGCTCGGCCTGCAACAGGTAGGTCTTTTCCGCCTTCTTGGCGTTGAAAGGAATCTTGCTGGGTTCTAGCACAGGGCTCCCCATGTTGACCGTGACGCTACCGTCGCGCTCCAGCCTCAGGGTCATCTTGCCCGATGAGGTGCTGACCTTAATCTTCTGCTTATGGATCAGCCCCTTGCTCTTGACGAAGCGTGCAAAACAGCGGGCGCCGTTGCCACACTGTTCGACTTCGCTGCCATCGGCATTGAAGATGCGATAGTGAAAGTCCAGGTCAGGATCATAAGGCGGCTCCACTAACAGAAGCTGATCGAAACCTATGCCGAAATTGCGATCCGCTAAGCGCTTTATCTGCTCGGGCGAGAAATAGACATTCTGCGTCACGCCATCGACCACCATAAAGTCATTGCCTAAACCATGCATCTTGGTGAAATGGATCAAAAGTGTTTTCCTTCAATAAATAACCGGTCTCCCTTGCTTAAGGGAGGAGTTGTTCACCTTGCCACAATTGTGCGATTTTTTCTCGCTCTCTCACCAAATAATGACGATCACCATCCACCATCACCTCGGCGGCGCGAGGACGGGAGTTATAATTTGATGCCATGGTAAAGCCATAGGCGCCCGACGAGCGCACCGCTAGAAGATCGTTTGCGGCGATATTGAGCGCCCTGTCTTTACCTAAGAAGTCGCCAGTCTCACACACTGGGCCCACCACGTCATAATGACGGGTCTCACCCGGGCGAGGCACCACGGGAATGATCTTCTGCCAGGCGCTATACAAAGAAGGACGGATCAGGTCGTTCATCGCACCGTCGACCAGAGCGAAATTCTTATCGGCGTTCTCTTTCAGATAGAGCACCTGAGTCACAAAGATACCGGCATTGGCAGCGATGGCGCGACCCGGCTCGAAGATGAGTTTCAGGTCACGTCCCGCGAGCTTGGCCAGCAAGGCACTGGCATAGGCACTTGGCTCAGGCGGCTGTTCACCATCATAGGTCACGCCCAAGCCGCCGCCCACATCCAGATGGGCAATCTTAACGCCCTGTTCTGCCAAGCGATCGATAAGGGCTAACATACGATCCATAGCATCGAGGAAGGGTTGCAATTCGGTCAGCTGTGAACCGATATGACAATCGGCGCCCTTCACTGCCAAGCCAGCTAATGTATTGGCCCGCAGGAAGATCGCCTCGGCTTCTTCCATGGCGATGCCAAACTTATTCTCTTTAAGACCGGTCGAAATATAGGGATGGGTTCCGGCGTCCACATCTGGGTTCACCCGTAACGACACCGGTGCGACCTTACCCAGCCTCAAGGCGACCTCGTTTAGCTGCTCAAGCTCGGCGGCCGACTCGACGTTAAAACAGTAGATCCCCGCCTCCAGCGCCATCTCCATCTCGGCCACCGTCTTGCCGACGCCGGAGAAGACCACCTTACTCGCCTCTCCGCCGGCTTCTAATACCCGAGCAAGTTCGCCGCCGGAGACTATATCGAAACCACTCCCCAGCCGGGCTAACACATTCAACACCGCCAGATTCGAGTTGGCCTTCACCGCATAGCAGATCATGTGCGGATGGTCGGCGACCGCCTTATCGAAGGCATGCCAGTGACGCTCTAACGTGGCGCGCGAATAGATATAGAGGGGGGTGCCATAGGTGTTGGCCAGTTCGGCAACGGCACATTGCTCGGCATAGAGCTCGTCTTGTTGATAAAGAAAGTGATCCACTTGGCTTAGTCCTTATTGTTCTTCTGCTGGGTTGCTGATGTGGGCTGTTCCACCTGCGCCTTCTGGTTGTCTTCCTGTTCTGGCGATTTGTACAGAGGCCCCTTCTGTCCGCAGGCACTCAGCACAACACTCGCCAACAACATAAACAAAATCGGTTTCATCTTATTCAACATCAGACATTCCAGTATCGAGGGGATCACACACGGTAGCCAAGGGCTCCGCACCTTTTTTAATCATGTTTCTCATGATTGTATGCGCTATCTAGGCTAGAGGGGAGAAACGATGATTTTTACCCCAAACAGGATAAATCCTCGCCAAAGCCTATAAAAATCTATATTTCATATGTCTGCCATCATCAGGAAAAAACGAATTCCCTAAGCGGCACAGGCAGGCATTACCACCATCAAACAGTGTGCTCATCCGGCTTGGGACTTGCCCTTGAACAATCAATATAGAGTCTGTCTGATGTTTGCAGAGATAGGGTTAAAACGTCAAGCTTAACCCAGACTAAAAACCCCGAATATGAATATTTTTATTCATTCTCGTGCCAAGGGCAGCCAGTCCTTATCCCAGAGTGGTAAATGAAACTCCTGCTCTACATAAAACCTTAACTGCACCCAGACCTGGCCAAAGTTAGATATTTAGTAAAATTGGTATTACTATGTGGGCTCTGCAACAACCCACTCCACTGAAGGATGCCCAGATGGCAATGACAGATTCCGAGTACCATAAGCTCGCCGACGAAATGTTTAACGCCCTTGAAGATGCCATAGAGAACGCAATCGATGAGCAAGATGCCGATATCGACATCGATGCCTCAGGCAATGTTTTGCAACTCGAGTTTCAGGACAAGTCCAAGATCGTCATCAATAAGCAAGAGCCCCTGCATCAGATCTGGGTGGCGACACAGTTTGGCGGATACCATTTCTCTTACGTCGATGGCAAATGGTTAGATGAGCGCAGCGATGCTGGCGAATTTATGCCCTTCGTGCTCGCCTCTATCCTGCGTCAGGGTGGTATAGCGCTGAGCCTATAAGACGGCGTTAAAATTCGATGGCGGCCTCGTCGGCGTTGACCCCAAAGGGCTGCGCCTCTAGTCGGCCATCGACTCTTACCAGACGGAAAAACTGCGGTAGATTAAAGCGTTCGTTATCCAGATAAGAGTCGGCAAAGGCGTGATGATGGCTCACCTGACTCACCAGCTCCTCCAGGTTATTCCCCGGCTGAACATAATGATTCAGCTCATTTTTTTCATCGAGCACAAACACGTCTATCCCTTCCTTACCCGGCCGCAGGAAATATTGAATCGCGCCTATGGCGGCAAAATCTTGGATCACCTCAGGGATCTTACTAAAAGGCTCGTTGCCCAGATCTGGCCTTGGCAGCTCCAGCATACGTTGCTTGGAGAGCCGTTGATAGAAGGCCGTTGACTCACTAAGATCCTGATACACCATGCCCTTAGAGTTGAAAAACAGGCCATATTTAATGCCACCCACCTGAAGCGGGTGCACCATGGTCGAAGAGGTTTTCGCCTTGCTACACATACGATTTGCTCTGTGAACCAGCTGGCTGATGCTGCGCTCGATCTGCGAACTTAACCGGCTGGAACAGCTCACCACATCCACCTTCACCGGCTGAGGCGCCCTCTGCATTCCGGGCGTAATATGAACCAGGGCATCTAAGATGGCCTCATTGCCTTCAAAGTGATGGCAATGCCATTCTCCCCAGCTGTTTTGGCAGATCACATCCAGCGACTGCACCATATTCTTGTGATGGCGCCCCATGGAGAAAATATTGGCATTCATGTAGTCGAAAATGATCTCCTGCCCCCGCCACAACTCAGTCTCGTCGCGATTAAAATTAATCAGAAACAGCAGCTGGCGAAAATGCCATGGCTGACACAGATCCAGCTTGGATGCCCGCCAGCGACGCTCCGACATGATAGTTGGCAGACGCTTGGCTGCCTTGGTGAGCGCCCTGTCATGCCCCTTACCCTCGCCGAAGGCATACCACTGTGTTTGAGCGGTCGATACACCATTCAGGCTGGCCCAAATCAATAGCTTAGCCTTACTATGAGAGTGGAATACCGCGCGATTCCCCATGAAGTTTTTCGACTCTGGCGTGCAGCGATAAAGGTAATATTCCTTGGAGTTGTGGCTATAGATCACCGTCAGGTGCCCCTCGGCCACAGATCGCGTCCAGAGCCGATTGAGGCTGATGATCTGCTTATCATCCTCACTAAAATAGGTGTGTAGCTTACGGGTCAACAGGCCCAGCTCGGAGATCTTCAGGCTGTCGCTCAACTTGTTGGCCGAGGCAAATTGCAGCAGGGTCTGATAGCAGCCAAGCATCAACTCATTGAGTTGTTCGTTGAACCACTGTAATTGGCCACAGTGCCAGCTGGCGCACTGATCTAAGGTGCGCAGCAAATTGTCAGACCAACCCCAACGCGTCACCAGCGACTGCAACTTGTAGTAGCGCCAGTCTTTGGGGTGTTCGGCGACCGTCAGCCTGATACCACATTTCAAATAGAAACAACGGCGTACAATCTCGAGGCGCCTCTTATCTCCCTTGTATTCCAGATAATGTTCGATCGACTGATACAGCAGAAAATAGGCGTCGTTGAAGGCCGAAAAATCCCCTGCCAGGGTGCGCTGCCACACCTGGGTGGTCACCAGATTACTATTGAGATAATCGCTGGCATAGGCCTCCAGCAGCATTACCTTAAGCAGCGCCTTATGGGGTTTGTCCAGTCCTTTATAGAGCTGCCACAGGGAGGCGCCAAAGTACTCACTGGCAGGCAAGTTACTCACGTCCCCCAGGAACAGATGACTCTCTATCGCCTCCGCCCCCGGCCACCAGGCGACCCGCTTACCACCGAGGCAGATGTGGCTGCGGTAAAACTCTTCGAGCAGCAACCAGTGCTGCACACTGCCACTGTTTTCACAGCCGAGGCTGGCAGCCTGATATACGCCTTCGCCACTACTGGCAAGAAACTGTTTCGGATGAACCAGATAGATATTCACTTCGAGGTCATGTTGGCCAAACCAGGCCGTCAATCGCTGGGACTTTTCCTGCAGGGAGGCAATTTCATCTTCGGCCAGGGTCGGGTCATACACCAACCAAACGTCGATATCACTCTTGGGGTTCTGGCCGAAGCTGGCGGTGCTACCCATGGTGTAGACGCCATAGATGGCACTCTGCTGCTGGTGAATCACCTGCGGCTCGCTGAGCCCAAGGGTGTCGCAGGCCTCGAGGGCATCATCACTGGGAAAGTATTCGAATATGCCGCTAGGCGTCATGGGGCCGTTGTAGCCGGGATAGTCGCTACGATGATAATGAAACAGCACAGGGATCAGTTGCATCAAATGACGCTGTAGGGGTGTCAATATGGCAAGCGCACGTGCTAAACGTACCTTGTTTAAGCGCTCCGCCGTTGCGATAAAATGCTCTTGCTCTTTCAATTTCAAGCAACCTAGTCAATTTAGCTCACCTATAGCATGCTAACAGCTTAGACAAAAACAGCAAGTATATGAGAGCTGGATCACACTTTTTCCTCATGGCGCTAAAACGGTAAACGGGTGAACTTCAAAGAATCGACAGGCATTTCTTACATATAGCAATAAGCAATGTTAGCATTAGCGCAACTATGGCCTCTGATGGAATATCGAGCATGTCTCAAAACGTCATTCGTATCGCTACACGTAAAAGTCCACTGGCAATGTGGCAAGCTGAATTTGTTAAAGCCGAACTAGAAAAAGCCCATGAGGGATTGGTCGTCGAACTTCTACCTATGAGCACCAAAGGGGATGTCATTCTGGACACGCCATTGGCAAAAGTAGGTGGTAAAGGCTTGTTCGTTAAAGAGTTGGAAGTTGCCATGCTAGAAGGCAAGGCCGATATCGCCGTACACTCGATGAAAGATGTGCCGGTCGACTTCCCCGAAGGCCTGGGACTGCAGGTGATCTGCGAGCGCGAAGATCCACGTGATGCCTTCGTCTCTAATACCTATAAAAACATCGAAGAGTTGCCACAGGGCGCCATCGTCGGCACCTCGAGCCTGAGACGCCAATGCCAGATCCGTGCGGCGCGTCCTGACCTAGAAATTCGCGACCTGCGCGGTAACGTCGGCACTCGTCTGGCGAAACTCGATGCCGGTAACTACGACGCCATCATCTTGGCAGCAGCCGGTCTAAAACGCCTGAAACTCGAGGAGCGTATCGCCAGCTTTATCTCGGCGGAAGACTCGCTACCTGCTAACGGCCAGGGCGCCGTGGGTATCGAATGCCGCACCGACGATGAGCGCGTCAAGGCACTGTTGGCACCACTCGAACATACAGAAACCCGCTATCGTGTCATCGCCGAGCGCGCCATGAACACTCGCCTTGAGGGTGGCTGCCAGGTACCTATCGGCGCCTACGCCGAAATCGACGGCGACACCCTGTCGCTACGCGGCCTGGTGGGTAACCCAGATGGTAGCCAGGTGATCCGCGGCGCGACCAGCGGTTCTAAGCAAGATGCGGAGCAGCTGGGTATTGCACTGGCCGATGAGCTGCTGTCTAAAGGCGCCAAAGCCATCTTAGATGCGGTATACGCCAAGTAAAAATGAAGCTACTACTGACGCGCCCAGAAGGGCGCAATCAGTCTATGGCCGAGGCATTGTCACAGCGTGGCGTGCCTTTTACCATAGCGCCGTTACTTCAGGTCGTCGCTAACGACGCCGCCGACCATGAGCACAAGAAAAAGCTATTTCATCAGTCTGATATCATCATCTTTATCAGCACCAACGCGGTAGAGTATGCCGATATTGCCCTAGCGTCGGATTGGCCGAAGGATAAGCAATATTTTGCGGTCGGTCAGGCAACCTACGCCGCCCTGCAAGCCAAAGGCATTACCGCCACCGAGGCTCCCGAGTCTTGTCAGCAAACCGAAGGCCTACTCACCTTACCTTCACTCCAGGCCTTAACGGCTAAGCGGATCACCATAGTCAGAGGCGTTGGTGGCAGAGAAGCCCTGGCTAGTGCACTAGCAAAGCGAGGGGCACAGGTGGACTACTGGGAGGTCTATCGCCGCGCCTGCCCTGAATTCGATCCCAGCACCGCCTTTGAATGGCAAGCGCAAGCGATTAACACCATAGTCATCACCAGTGGTGAAATTCTGGACAACCTAATTACACTTGTACCTAAAGAATTATTTGCTTGGCTGCACGCATGTCATATTATAGTGCCCAGCGAACGTGTCTATGACCAAGCCATCGCGGCAGGTTTTACACGGGTCACCAATGCAAAAGCAGCAAACCGCGACGCAGTACTCACAGCCTTAGGTTTACAGGATTAAACCTTCTTACTCAGCTGCTCGCCGATGTCGCCCTCGTCTTCAAGGATCTGCCCAATGGACAAAAATACCCAAGAGAGTAAAGTGGTCGCCACCACAGAGCACGATGAGTCTATCGATGCGACCTTTACCGAGACGCCACAGGCCAAATCGACGGTACCTCAGGAGGCCAAGCCTCCTCAGTCTAGCGGCGGGGTTTCCTGGGGGTTTCTCTTTAATCTGGTATTTATCTTGTTGCTCCTATTTGCCACGGCAACAGGTGGTTTCTACCTGTATCAGGAGTTGACCCAGCAACAGGAAAAGACGGCCGCGCTGGCTAAGCAGTTGCAACAAGGTCTCGACGACCCGCGCACCCGCATCACCCATCTGCAACAGCAGCAACGCACCTCAGAAAATCAATTCGATCAAAAGCTTGCCCAGCTACAGGCTAAACAGAATGAGGTGCAGGACCAAGTCAACAAACTGGCTCAGCGTAATCCTAATCATTGGATGGCAGAAGAGGCCAAGTATCTGGTCAGAATGGCCGGCAATAAGCTTTGGTTAGAGAAAGATTCCCAGACGGCGCTGAGTCTCTTAGAGGCCGCCGATGATCGCATCGAAACCATGAAAGATCCTTCGCTGACGCCGATCCGCAAAGCCCTGGCACGGGACATGAGCGATGTCGCCGCCATCAAGAGTACCGATGTCGCCGGCACAGTGCTTAGCCTAGACACCATCATAGAGCGCCTGCCGAAACTAAAGGTTAACCGTAGCGAATCCAAGATCAACGCCAGAGACGATTCCCTGCAAGTCACCGAGTCTATCGACGACTGGCAGACCAATTTGGCCAAGTCCTGGCAGGCTCTCATCGAAGAGTTTGTCATTATACGCAAGCGCACTACTGATCCAGCCCCCCTATTGGCACCCGATCAACAGTGGTATCTTGTTGAAAATATTCGCAACAAACTCCTACAGGCCCAGTTGGCTCTGTTCCGTCAGGATCAGGTGAACTATCGTCAGTCGGTAACGCTCGCCAGAAAGTGGATATTCCAGTACTTCGCTCTCGACGATAACAAAACCGAGCAGACACTGGCCGCCCTGGATGCCTTGGCCACGCTGGAAATCCAGTCGCCCACCATAGAACAATTTGCCGCCACGCCGCTGCTACAGCAACTGGTCTCAAACGGCAGCCTGATTAAAGATCGGGAGACATCGCTATGATAAGAGCCTTGATCTACCTGGTAATCGTCATCATAGGACTAATCGCCAGCCCCTATCTGTCCTGGCTAAAAGGCTATATCTATATCGCCATCGGCGACTATGAACTGGAAACCAGCCTAGTATTTGCCATGTTTGCCGCCGTCATGTTTTACGTGGGCCTGGTCTTGCTGGAAATGCTGGTCGTCTGGAGCGTGAACCTGGTCCTAAACAGCCGTCTGTTACCGGAAAAGTGGCGCCGTAAGGCGGCCAGAAAACATACCCTGACCGGCGCCCTGGCATTGGCAGAAGAGGACTGGTCTACAGCCGAAAAAGCCATGGCCCGCGGAGCTGACAAGGGCGAAATCCCGGCGTTGAACCTGTTAGCTGCAGCCCGCGCCGCCCAGCATAGAAATGATCATGACGCCCGCGACCATTACCTCAACGAGGCGGCAAAAGACCCCGCCGCATACAAGGCTGTACTCACCACTAGGGTTAGATACATGCTACAACAGGGTGAACTCAGCCGGGCACGCGCACTACTGGACGAGCTCAATCCGACCAGCAAGAGTAAACCACCTGTGTTAGGGTTGGCGCTCGATCTCTACCGTGCCCAGCAAGATTGGTCAGCCCTCAAGCTGTTGCTTCCCATAGTTAAGAAGCGCGGGATTATCGACGAGACTGAGCATCAGCAGCTCAACGCCGAAGTGAATCTGGCCCTGCTCAGGCAAGCTGCCGGCCAGAACGAACAGGCATTAGAAAAAGCCTGGCACTGGCTTAGCCGTGCAGAACGCAAACAAACCGAGTTTATTGCACAATATGCCCTGGGCCTAGCTAAATTCGAGCGTAGAGACGAGGCGATCAAGCTCTTGATGAAGCAGGCAAAACAGCAGCCGACGCAGGCGATATTCGACGCTCTTCCCCAAGTGCTGACCCCCGCCGATCTCGACGCAAGAAAGCAACTTTTTGAACTTGAAAAGAAACTCGGCGAACAGACCGAATACCAAGCCTGTATCGCCGCCCTGTATGATCAGAGCAAGGAGTTCAGAGAATCACAGAAATGGTGGTTAAGAGTCTGTCAACAATCCCCCACTAAACAGCGTTGGCTGGCGCTTGCCGAGGCCTGCGAACACCTGGGAGAACAGAACCAAGCGCTACAAAATTACCGTAAAGCGGCAATTTTTTGACGCTTTCTTATACTGTTTTTAGATAAGAAACCACCATCACTGGTGGTTTTTTGTTTTTAAAGGAGTCCCTAACTTGCTTCCTTCCATATAACCCTCTCTAAAACAATCAATTAGTTGTACTTTTATCAAAACACTGTATTTGCCCCTATTTTTCGCTTAATTGCCGCTATTTGACAGCTATTCAATGCCAACCACACTTAAAGAGATAAACCAGGTGGATATACCAATAGCAAGCGCAAAACAGAACTCTTTTGCTCTTGATTTTACACTTAGTAGAGCGAGAAATGATTATGGGTGCTTCAATCACAACACAGGATGCAGTAGTTGTTAACCTTGTAGGCGAACTCAAGGTTAAAGATGAACAAGGAAATATCAGAGAGGTAAAAATAGGCGACCTGATCCATGCCGGGGAGCAACTTATATTTTCACCCAATGTTAAGTTTAATCTTGAATATGAAGATGGCTCATCAACGACCCAAGCCAACTTGATGCAAGATACACTTAATCAAGACACAACGCTCAGCAATGCTACCAGCCAGGGACAACAGAATGGCGCCGCGCCCGAAACCGATACGCCAGTAGCTCTGGATCCCGAAATCGCAGCACTGCAAGCCCAGATACTAGCCGGTGATGATCCGACCCAAGGACTGCCAGAAACAGCGGCCGGAGCCGGTACTGGCGGTAATGAAGGCGGATCCGACTTCGTATCCGTTGGCAGAGCCGGCGATGAGACACTTGCCGATGCGGGCTGGGACACAACAGGTTTCCCACTGACATCGGATACCACGGTTGAAGAAGTGATCATTCCCGAGCTTCAACCCACGCCAACAGTATCCTCTGCGACCTTCTCGCTATTTGAGGCCAACCTAGCGCAGGGCAGCTCACCGTCTGCCCTATTAACCAATTTTGCCAACAGTATTCAAACCGCAGCAGATGCAGGCATTAGTAGCCTCACCATTAATAGCATCAACATCATTAGTGGCGGCCAATTTGCCGGTCCTATAGTGATCAATACTCCAAACGGTGTCCTCACTATTACAGGCTTTGACAGCGCATCGGGACAATTTACCTACGACTATGCTTTCAATAGCGCAGCCGATCACAGCGCAGGCGATCAACTGCAATTCCTGTTCAACATTGAACTGATCGATAATCAGGGCGCTGTCGCCACAGGTACCATTACAGTCAATATTATCGATGATCAACCTACAGGGTTCGCCGACAGCAATGCCGTCACAGAAGATTCGGCCACCGTGGCAACAGGCAACTTGCTCGTCAACGACACCCTGGGTGCAGACTCAGCTCAGGTTACAGCCGTCACCAATAACCAAGGCACCTCCATCAACCTTGGTGAGACCAATAGCATCCAAGGCCAGTTCGGGGTACTCACCCTGTTTGCCGATGGCAGCTATAGCTATCAACTCAGCAATGGCTCCGACTCAGTACAATCACTTGCGCTCGGTGAGCAGATAACAGAAACCTTTAATTACCTGCTAACCGACAGCGACGGCGACGCGGTACTCGTCCCACTGACCATTACCATCACGGGTACTAACGATCTCCCGATACTGACAATTGACGGCCTAGGTGACGTAACAGAAGATGCCAGCAACCCTAACCTGACCGACAGCGGCGCGCTCAGCTTCACCGATGTGGATGTCAACAACACCCACAGCGTCACCGAGCTCTACAACAATGACATCAGCTGGAGCGGCGGTGACCTGGCCAGCGTACTCAGCGCCGGCCAAGTCCAGAGCCTGATTGATGGCTTCAGCGTCGACAGCGACAGCTGGGACTACAGTATTCTTAATTCTCTGGTGCAGTTCCTTGCTGAAGATGAGACCATCACCTTAAGCTTCGAGGTCACGGTCACCGACAACGATGGCGGGTCTGACACCAAGACGGTCAGCCTCACCATTACCGGTACTAACGACCTGCCGGTGCTCACCGTGGATGCCACAGGTGGCGTGACCGAAGATGCCAGCAACCCTAACCTGACCGACAGCGGCGCGCTGAGCTTCACCGATGTGGATGTCAACAACACCCACAGCGTCACCGAGCTCTACAACAATGACATCAGCTGGAGCGGCGGTGACCTGGCCAGCGTACTCAGCGCCGGCCAAATCCAGAGCTGNCTGGCCTGACACCAAGACGGTCAGCCTCACCATTACCGGTACTAACGACCTGCCGGTGCTCACCGTGGATGCCACAGGTGGCGTGACCGAAGATGCCAGCAACCCTAACCTGACCGACAGCGGCGCGCTGAGCTTCACCGATGTGGATGTCAACAACACCCACAGCGTCACCGAGCTCTACAACAATGACATCAGCTGGAGCGGCGGTGACCTGGCCAGCGTACTCAGCGCCGGCCAAATCCAGAGCCTGATTGATGGCTTCAGCGTCGACAGCGACAGCTGGGATTACAGCATCCTCAACAGTGATGTGCAGTTCCTCGCCCTAGGCGAGACCATCACCTTAAGCTTCGAGGTCACGGTCACCGACAACGATGGCGGCACTGACACCAAGACGGTCAGCCTCACCATTACCGGTACTAACGACCTGCCGGTGCTCACCGTGGATGCCACAGGTGGCGTGACCGAAGATGCCAGCAACCCTAACCTGACCGACAGCGGCGCGCTGAGCTTCACCGATGTGGATGTCAACAACACCCACAGCGTCACCGAGCTCTACAACAATGACATCAGCTGGAGCGGCGGTGACCTGGCCAGCGTACTCAGCGCCGGCCAAATCCAGAGCCTGATTGATGGCTTCAGCGTCGACAGCGACAGCTGGGACTACAGCATCCTCAACTCTCTGGTGCAGTTCCTCGCCCTAGGTGAGACCATCACCTTAAGCTTCGAGGTCACGGTCACCGACAACGATGGCGGGTCTGACACCAAGACGGTCAGCCTCACCATTACCGGCACCAATGACCTGCCGGTGCTCACCGTGGATGCCACAGGTGGTGTGACCGAAGATGCCAGCAATCCTAACCTGACCGACAGCGGCGCCCTCAGCTTCACCGACGTGGATGTCAACAACACCCACAGCGTCACCGAGCTCTACAACAATGACATCAGCTGGAGCGGCGGTGACCTGGCCAGCGTACTCAGCGCCGGCCAAATCCAGAGCCTGATTGATGGCTTCAGCGTCGACAGCGACAGCTGGGACTACAGCATCCTCAACTCTCTGGTGCAGTTCCTCGCCCTAGGTGAGACCATCACCTTAAGCTTCGAGGTCACGGTCACCGACAACGATGGCGGGTCTGACACCAAGACGGTCAGCCTCACCATTACCGGCACCAATGACCTGCCGGTGCTCACCGTGGATGCCACAGGTGGTGTGACCGAAGATGCCAGCAATCCTAACCTGACACCTGCCCTGCCGGTGCTCACCGTGGATGCCACAGGTGGTGTGACCGAAGATGCCAGCAATCCTAACCTGACCGACAGCGGCGCCCTCAGCTTCACCGACGTGGATGTCAACAACACCCACAGCGTCACCGAGCTCTACAACAATGACATCAGCTGGAGCGGCGGTGACCTGGCCAGCGTACTCAGCGCCGGCCAAATCCAGAGCCTGATTGATGGCTTCAGCGTCGACAGCGACGGCTGGGATTACAGCATCCTTAACAGCGACGTGCAGTTCCTCGCCCTGGGCGAGACCATCACCTTAAGCTTCGAGGTCACGGTCACCGACAACGATGGCGGGTCTGACACCAAGACGGTCAGCCTCACCATTACCGGCACCAATGACCTGCCGGTGCTCACCGTGGATGCCACAGGTGGTGTGACCGAAGATGCCAGCAATCCTAACCTGACCGACAGCGGCGCCCTCAGCTTCACCGACGTGGATGTCAACAACACCCACAGCGTCACCGAGCTCTACAACAATTGAGGTCACGGTCACCGACAACGATGGCGGGTCTGACACCAAGACGGTCAGCCTCACCATTACCGGCACCAATGACCTGCCGGTGCTCACCGTGGATGCCACAGGTGGTGTGACCGAAGATGCCAGCAATCCTAACCTGACCGACAGCGGCGCCCTCAGCTTCACCGACGTGGATGTCAACAACACCCACAGCGTCACCGAGCTCTACAACAATGACATCAGCTGGAGCGGCGGTAACCTGACCAGCGTGCTCAGCGCCGGCCAAATCCAGAGCCTGATTGATGGCTTCAGCGTCGACAGCGACGGCTGGGATTACAGCATCCTTAACAGCGACGTGCAGTTCCTCGCCCTGGGCGAGACCATCACCTTAAGCTTCGAGGTCACGGTCACCGACAACGATGGCGGCACTGACACCAAGACCGTCAGCCTCACCATTACCGGTACTAACGACCTGCCGGTGCTCACCGTGGATGCCACAGGTGGTGTGACCGAAGATGCCAGCAACCCTAACCTGACCGACAGCGGCGCGCTCAGCTTCACCGACGTGGATGTCTGACCTGACCAGCGTACTCAGCGCCGGCCAAATCCAGAGCCTGATTGATGGCTTCAGCGTCGACAGCGACAGCTGGGACTACAGTATTCTTAATTCTCTGGTGCAGTTCCTTGCTGAAGATGAGACCATCACCTTAAGCTTCGAGGTCACGGTCACCGACAACGATGGCGGGTCTGACACCAAGACGGTCAGCCTCACCATTACCGGCACCAATGACCTGCCGGTGCTCACCGTAGATGCCACAGGTGGTGTGACCGAAGATGCCAGCAATCCTAACCTGACCGACAGCGGCGCCCTCAGCTTCACCGACGTGGATGTCAACAACACCCACAGCGTCACCGAGCTCTACAACAATGACATCAGCTGGAGCGGCGGCGACCTGACCAGCGTACTCAGCGCCGGCCAAATTCAGAGCCTGATTGATGGCTTCAGCGTCGACAGTGACAGCTGGGACTACAGCATCCTCAACAGTGATGTGCAGTTCCTCGCCCTAGGTGAGACCATCACCTTAAGCTTCGAGGTCACGGTCACCGATAACGATGGCGGGTCTGACACCAAGACGGTCAGCCTCACCATTACCGGTACTAACGACCTGCCGGTGCTCACCGTGGATGCCACAGGTGGTGTGACCGAAGATGCCAGCAACCCTAACCTGACCGACAGCGGCGCCCTCAGCTTCACCGACGTGGATGTCAACAACACCCACAGCGTCACCGAGCTCTACAACAATGACATCAGCTGGAGCGGCGGTAACCTGACCAGCGTGCTCAGCGCCGGCCAAATCCAGAGCCTCATCGATGGCTTCAGCGTCGACAGCGACGGCTGGGATTACAGTATCCTTAACAGCGACGTGCAGTTCCTCGCCCTGGGCGAGACCATCACCTTAAGCTTCGAGGTCACGGTCACCGACAACGATGGCGGCACTGACACCAAGACCGTCAGCCTCACCATTACCGGTACTAACGACCTGCCGGTGCTCACCGTGGATGCCACAGGTGGTGTGACCGAAGATGCCAGCAACCCTAACCTGACCGACAGCGGCGCGCTCAGCTTCACCGACGTGGATGTCAACAACACCCACAGCGTCACCGAGCTCTACAACAATGACATCAGCTGGAGCGGCGGCGACCTGACCAGCGTACTCAGCGCCGGCCAAATCCAGAGCCTGATTGATGGCTTCAGCGTCGACAGCGACAGCTGGGACTACAGTATTCTTAATTCTCTGGTGCAGTTCCTTGCTGAAGATGAGACCATCACCTTAAGCTTCGAGGTCACGGTCACCGACAACGATGGCGGGTCTGACACCAAGACGGTCAGCCTCACCATTACCGGCACCAATGACCTGCCGGTGCTCACCGTGGATGCCACAGGTGGCGTGACCGAAGATGCCAGCAACCCTAACCTGACCGACAGCGGCGCGCTGAGCTTCACCGATGTGGATGTCAACAACACCCACAGCGTCACCGAGCTCTACAACAATGACATCAGCTGGAGCGGTGGCGATCTCACCAGCGTACTCAGCGCCGGCCAAATTCAGAGCCTGATTGATGGCTTCAGCGTCGACAGTGACAGCTGGGACTACAGCATCCTCAACTCTCTGGTGCAGTTCCTTGCTGAAGATGAAACCATCACCCTGAGTTTCAATGTCACAGTCACTGATAATGACGGTGGCACAGATACTCAAACAGTCACAATCACCATCAATGGAACTAACGATCCAATTGAAGGCGAATTTGCTAAAGAGATCTGGGTACCGGCATCGCTTGCTGAAATAGCCATACCTTACCTTGATGGCTATCCACTCAATATTGATATACCAACGGACCAAGACTACACAGATGTCATCACTATCACAGGATTGAATCTATCCTTCGTCGATCCTGACGAGACAGCAGAAATAGGCCAGATCTGGTATCTGGATGATGATACAGGGGTATTGACCCTATATGACTTCGATAATCCAGTCGTGCTTTCAGCTTCTGAGCTCGGTAGCTTAGTGTATTTGCCTGGAAACAACGCCGAGCTAGACGATCAGCTAGATATCAATCTAACCTTTACAGTTAACTCGGGGTCCGACAGTGTCGACGGTAACTTTGTCATTCACACGGTTCCCGCCAACAGTCTAGGTGGAAATACTGTGCTTATCGGTGATGGTTCATCACCACTGACTTCAGGTAATGATCAAGATGCCTTCCTGACCGTTAGTAGCGCATTTGCCAGCGCCATCAACTTAGATCCAAGCAGTGGTGCATTAGATCTGTTTACTGATTTCCAAAAATCGCCTTTCGATATCCCAATTCCAAACAGCGAAATTGGCGGACAGACAGGTATAGAAAGGGAGGAGGAAGTATCAGTAAGGCTGACCATCAACGGTATCACCTTCATTGTGATAGCGGCAGCTAATGGCGTAACGGATTGGTTTTATGATGCTGATTCGGGTCTGATGAGTGCCCATATCTCTTATACAAACATCCTTATGGAATCAGACAATAGTATTACGCTTGCCGATTACCTGAATGCCAATCCTGTCGATCCCGGTGATATTTGGACCATTACCTACTTGGATAACGATGGTGGCTCATATCAGGCACGTTTTGTTCAAGCCACCTTTACCCATGAGCTACTCCCCGATACCGCCGTAACCGTAACTGGTACGGATAATGTTGATAACCTCATCTTCGGTACCACAGAGGGTGACTCTCTAACTGGGGCAAACCTCGATGACGAAATATATGGTCGAGAAGGCAACGACTCTATATTCGGCTTGGAAGGCGACGATCAACTCATCGGTGGTTCCGGTGACGATCTGATCCAAGGTGGAAGTGGTAATGACATCATTCTAGGAGGCTTAGGAAACGATACTATCGATGGTGGCACAGGTGCCGATATCCTCATTGGTGGTGCAGGTAGCGATACCATAGATGCAGGTATCGATAGCGATATAGATACCTTGGTTTGGGATCTTGGTTCCGACGATAACAGCTTAGATACTGTGCTCAATTTCGACATCAGTATGGATCAGTTAGATTTGTCAGCAATCTTAGTCGACGAAGAGAATGGTATGTACTCTCTAGATCAATACTTAGCATTCAATTTCAGCGGGGGGAATACTGAGATCTCTGTCGATGCCAACCATGATGGAATCGTTGATCTCACGATCGTGTTGAACAATGTTGACTTAACCAATAACAACACCTTAAGCGATACACAGATCATCAATAATCTACTCGGCAACGAAAACCTGATTATTGATACAATTCCATAACAGCCGACATTGTCGCGACACCCTACAAGGTCAAACCCTAATAATTAGTGGTTTGACCTTTTTATTTGTCAATCACAAGCATTACAAACTGCGAGAATACCTTACCTTTAGCATTATTTGTATGTCAAAAAATTGACCACCGTACAGACTATTGATAACATTCAACACTTGGCGAAAAAACGCGCTAACAGTTACAACATTTAAAATCAAGTTGTGTCATTTAATTCTGCGGGGGCAGGTATGAAATCGATAGTTACCACCAAAAATGGACAAGTTATAGATGTAAAAGGGAAGGTTTCTTTGGTCACAGAAACCGAGCAAAAAGCAGTAACTATCGGTGAAGTGATTCCCGAAGGAAGCACGATTCTCATTGCTGAGCAGGCTGATTTAGAGCTTGAGTTTGCAGACGGCACTTCTTTTACAAGTCAAAGTCTCAATGATACTTCGGCTGTTGAAGCTGATGCATTAAATGAAATTGAACAACTTCAAGCACTGATCGCATCAGGAGAAGATCCAACAGCCGAATTACCAGAAACCGCCGCGGGTAATACTGCCACCAGTGAAGGTGACTCAGGCTTTATCTCCGTTAGCAGAACTGGCGCCCAAACAATCGCTGGCGCCGGATATACTACATCTGGATTCTCTGTAGAACAGCCTACAGTTCAAGCGTTTACCGTTAGTAGTGATGACGCCCCTACCATTACCGCTAATGACACTAATACTATCGCAGAAGATGAAGTCGCAACTGGCAACGTTTTAGATAATGATCTTGATTTCGATACCGAATTATCTGTGGTCAGCTTCAGCGTCGACGGTCAAACCGTCAATGCCGGCACCACCGTCGAGCTAGAAGGTGGCAGCCTGGTCATCAACGCCGATGGCTCTTACACCTTCACGCCAAACGACAACTGGAACGGCAGTGTGCCGGTCATCACCTACACCACCAATACCGGTGAAAGTGCGACCCTGACCATTAATGTCACCCCAGTAGATGACCCTTCTGTACTGGCTAACGACAGCAACACCGTGGCAGAAGACACCGTCGCAAGCGGCAACGTGCTCGATAACGACAGCGATATCGACAGCGAACTGTCTGTGGTCAGCTTCAGCGTCGACGGTCAAACCGTCAATGCTGGCACCACCGTCGAGCTAGAAGGTGGCAGCCTGGTGATCAACGCCGATGGCTCTTACACCTTTACGCCAAACGACAACTGGAACGGCAGTGTGCCGGTCATCACCTACACCACCAATACCGGTGAAAGCGCGACCCTGACCATTAATGTCACCCCGGTGAACGACAACTTCACCGACAACAACGAAGTCATTAACGTCGACGAAGACAGCGGCGCCACCACAGGTAATGTGATTGATGGCAGCAGCGTCGATGGCGAGCTGAGCGTGCAGAGCTTCAGCATCGACGGCGTTGATGACCCATTCACCCTGGGGCAGGCGGTCACCATCAATGGTGTGGGCAGCTTTACCCTCAATGCGAACGGCAGCTACAGCTTTACCCCGGCCGCKAACTACAACGGGCCGGTACCGGTGATCACTTATGTGCTGACCGATGGCTCAAGCACCGACACCTCGACCCTGACCATCACGGTTGATCCGGTGAACGACAACTTCACCGACAACAACGAAGTCATTAACGTCGACGAAGACAGCGGCGCCACCACAGGTAATGTGATTGATGGCAGCAGCGTCGATGGCGAGCTGAGCGTGCAGAGCTTCAGCATCGACGGCGTTGATGGCCCAGAACTACAACGGGCCGGTACCGGTGATCACTTATGTGCTGACCGATGGCTCAAGCACCGACACCTCGACCCTGACCATCACGGTTGATCCGGTGAACGACAACTTCACCGACAACAACGAAGTCATTAACGTCGACGAAGACAGCGGCGCCACCACAGGTAATGTGATTGATGGCAGCAGCGTCGATGGCGAGCTGAGCGTGCAGAGCTTCAGCATCGACGGCGTTGATGGCCCATTCACCCTGGGKCAGGCGGTCACCATCAATGGTGTGGGCAGCTTTACCCTCAATGCGAACGGCAGCTACAGCTTTACCCCGGCCGCKAACTACAACGGGCCGGTACCGGTGATCACCTATGTGCTGACCGATGGCTCAAGCACCGACACCTCGACCCTGACCATCACGGTTGATCCGGTGAACGACAACTTCACCGATGAAAACGAAGCGATCAATGTCGATGAAGACAGCGGCGCCACCACAGGTAATGTGATTGATGGCAGCAGCGTCGATGGCGAGCTGAGCGTGCAGAGCTTCAGCATGCTTTACCCCGGCCGCKAACTACAACGGGCCGGTACCGGTGATCACTTATGTGCTGACCGATGGCTCAAGCACCGACACCTCGACCCTGACCATCACGGTTGATCCGGTGAACGACAACTTCACCGATGAAAACGAAGCGATCAATGTCGATGAAGACAGCGGCGCCACCACAGGTAATGTGATTGATGGCAGCAGCGTCGATGGCGAGCTGAGCGTGCAGAGCTTCAGCATCGATGGCGTTGATGGCCCATTCACCCTGGGGCAGGCGGTCACCATCAATGGTGTGGGCAGCTTTACCCTCAATGCGAACGGCAGCTACAGCTTTACCCCGGCCGCGAACTACAACGGGCCGGTACCGGTGATCACTTATGTGCTGACCGATGGCTCAAGCACCGACACCTCGACCCTGACCATCACGGTTGATCCGGTGAACGACAACTTCACCGATGAAAACGAAGCGATCAATGTCGATGAAGACAGCGGCGCCACCACAGGTAATGTGATTGATGGCAGCAGCGTCGATGGCGAGCTGAGCGTGCAGAGCTTCAGCATCGACGGCGTTGATGGCCCRTTCACCCTGGGCCAGGCGGTCACCATCAATGGTGTGGGCAGCTTTACCCTCAATGCGAACGGCAGCTACAGCTTTACCCCGGCCGCGAACTACAACGGGCCGGTACCGGTGATCACTTATGTGCTGACCGATGGCTCAAGCACCGACACCTCAACCCTGACCATTACGGTCACGCCAGACAACACCGATGTAGCCAACGATACGATCACTGTGGCCGAAGACACGGTTGCCAGCGGCAACGTGCTGAGCAACGATGAGGCCGGCAACACCAGCGTGGTCAGCTTCACCCTCGACACCGACGGCAACGGCTCACAAGAGAGCTTCAATGCCGGTGACAGCGTCACCCTGGCGGGCGGCGTACTGGTGGTCAACAGCAATGGTAGCTACAGCTTCACGCCAAACACCTGACCATTACGGTCACGCCAGACAACACCGATGTAGCCAACGATACGATCACTGTGGCCGAAGACACGGTTGCCAGCGGCAACGTGCTGAGCAACGATGAGGCCGGCAACACCAGCGTGGTCAGCTTCACCCTCGACACCGACGGCAACGGCTCACAAGAGAGCTTCAATGCCGGTGACAGCGTCACCCTGGCGGGCGGCGTACTGGTGGTCAACAGCAATGGTAGCTACAGCTTCACGCCAAACCAAGATTGGAACGGCAGCGTACCGGTTGTCACTTACACTACCAACACGGGTGAGACGGCGACCCTGACCATTACGGTCACGCCAGACAACACCGATGTAGCCAACGATACGATCACTGTGGCCGAAGACACGGTTGCCAGCGGCAACGTGCTGAGCAACGATGAGGCCGGCAACACCAGCGTGGTCAGCTTCACCCTCGACACCGACGGCAACGGCTCACAAGAGAGCTTCAATGCCGGTGACAGCGTCACCCTGGCGGGCGGCGTACTGGTGGTCAACAGCAATGGTAGCTACAGCTTCAAACNCCTGACCTGACCATTACGGTCACGCCAGACAACACCGATGTAGCCAACGATACGATCACTGTGGCCGAAGACACGGTTGCCAGCGGCAACGTGCTGAGCAACGATGAGGCCGGCAACACCAGCGTGGTCAGCTTCACCCTCGACACCGACGGCAACGGCTCACAAGAGAGCTTCAATGCCGGTGACAGCGTCACCCTGGCGGGCGGCGTACTGGTGGTCAACAGCAATGGTAGCTACAGCTTCACGCCAAACCAGGATTGGAACGGCAGCGTACCGGTTGTCACTTACACTACCAACACGGGTGAGACGGCGACCCTGACTATCACAGTCACCCCAGGTGTCGACGGCGGAAACAATGTTGACCTTACAGTCGATGACGCCAACACTAAAGGTACTGCGACCGACAGCGATAGCGCTGGCTTGAGCTTCACTGCAGGTGCTTACGATGTAACAGGTTTTGCCTTCGGCAATATTGGCGATATCAATGTCAGCGGCCTTGATGCAAACATTAGCTGGAGCCTAGATAGCTCGGGTAACCTGATAGGCAAAATCGATGGCAATGCTGTACTTCAACTTAGCCTGTCGGGTAGCAACATCAGCTCAGGTGAGACAGGAACTGTTACCGTCTCAGTGACTCTGCTAGACAACTTACCCCATGGCACCAGTGTCGATGAACTAATCATCAACGGCATTACAGTCGTGGCGACTGATGCCGCAAATGATACTGCTACAGGCACAGTATCTGTGAAGGTTATCGATGATGGCGTGACACTTGATGCGCAAGACCTTGCCGGTGACAATGCCGCAGGTATCTATGATGGCGTTATCAATGTCGATGGCGCAGATCAAGACTTTAGTGCAGACCTCTCAGGCAATATTTCGGGCGGGGGAACCTTCTCCGACTCAGGCATTACCGCCGGTGGTTTGACCGTGTTCTACTATGTCGATCCAGCTAATCCAGACATACTCATTGCCTATTCGGATACCAGTGGCACACCTTCGGCTTACGATTCAGGCAACGGTGCGCAATCGGTGATATTTACCCTATCTATCGATCCGAATAGCGATAGCTACCAGCTAGATCTGAAGCATGCCATCGATGAACTCAGCACAGTGACTGTAGCCAATATGAGTGGTGGTAAAGGCGGTAACACGCCTGCAGCCTATGTGATGGCCGATGGTACAATTTATAATGATATTAATGATGTAACGAATCCGAGTGATATTGCATTCACCCTAACGTCTACATCGGGCAGCATTGCGAGTACCGTAAACGGCAACACCAATGGTTTTGGTGTTGCAAATGCCTGGGTCAATCCAGGTGAAGCATTGATCATCGATTACGCCAATGATGTCTCCTCCGCTTCGATCAACTTTAGCAACGACGCTACCTATATCCATTACAAGGCCTACGATGCCAATGGTAATCTGCTTGGTGAAGGTGATGTCACTAGCGGACAAACCATTGGGAACCTTGGCGAAATTAGCTATATCGAAGTGTCCACCAGTGCGCAAGGGGGGCATGTCAACTTCCAGTTTACTGGTACGTCGGCAGAAAATATCGTCAGCTCAACTGTCGATGTGGATCTCGACTTCACAGTCAATGTTACCGACAGCGATGGCGATACCTCTACAGATTCTATCCATATTGACCTTGATGCACCTGGCAGCACAACTACGGCACCAACAGCGCTGACTGCCAATGCAATCTCCACCTTAAGCGAGGGCGACCTATACAAAGATGGCACCGAGTCCGACTTACAGACGCTGCGCTTCAAGTCTGGTAGCGAGTCGATTACGGCATTCCAGTTTGGCGATACAGATGATATCCAAGTCTCTGGTGTCAATGCCAAGATAAGCTGGTCATTTAACGAGAACGGACAACTCATAGGTACCTTCATGGGTAAAGAGGCTATCCGCCTGACCCTGAATGGTAATCGTATCGAAAGTGGCGAAGAGGGAAGCGTTAGCGTTACTGCCGAACTGCTGGCCTCTTTCCCACATAATGTTTCTAGCGAGAATCTAGTAATTACCGGTATCAACATTGTTGGCGTCGATGCTCTGGGGCAGAAGGCTGTTTCCACTATCACTGTCTCTGTCAGTGACTATGCAGAAGCGGTAAATGATAGTGTTCGCGGAACAGAAGACCATGACCTTTCAGGCAATCTACTCACGAATGACATCGATCCTGACGACGAGCTATCTATCGTTAGCTTTAAGCTATCAGGAAAGACATATCAGGCAGATGGCAGCATCATTAACCTTACCGAAGGCAAACTGAGTATCCACGCAGATGGTCGCTTTACGTTCGACCCAAATCAGCATTGGAGCGGTACGCTGCCACAGATTGAGTATCTCACCAATACAGGTGACACGGCTATTCTCGATCTGAATGTCGTAGCTGTCGCCGATGCTCCGATACTGAGCGCAAGTACAGGTGACGTAGTCCAAGGCGAAGTAGCCCTGGATATAAACGTGGCACTCGTCGACAGAGATGGTAGTGAGTCACTGACAGACGTTACCATTCAAGGTGTCCCAAGTGGCGTCTCGTTATCCGCCGGTACTCTCAACGCCGATGGCAGCTGGACCGTCAGCGTTAACCAATTGGGCAACCTCAGCATCAAGGCGGACAATAGCTACAATGGCGATCTGGAATTCACCTTGACCATTAAGGCAAGCTCAGTTGAGCAAAGCAACTTTGATAGCGCCTCTAGCCAGACTATGCTGGATGTTTCGCTGAGAAACTACCACTATGACAACGGTACAGATGGCGACAACGTGATCAATGGTGGCGAAGATAATGATGTCATTATCAGTGACACAACTGGCATACAGGTAGTACAGGGCGAAAACTACAATATCGCCTTCATCCTAGATTCGTCAGCTAGCATGGGCTCGACAAGAGTTGACACAGCAAAAGAGCAGTTACTAGAAGTGTTTAATACACTTAAAGCAAGTGTTGGAAACGCAACATCGGGAACCGTCAACATCTTATTAGTAGATTTTGATAGCGGCACCAAAGCCAATATTGCTGTCGATCTTGCTGACGCCGATGCCATTACTAAACTGACTGCTGCACTAAATACCATCGACGATGATGGCCGAACCAACTACGAGGCGGCATTTGAGACGGTTATAGATTGGTTTACTAATGGCTCAGCCGTATCGAACACAGGCACAAACCTCACCTACTTCATCACAGACGGTGAAACCAACAACTACAACGTTGATGCCGATCCTGAAGATGTGTGGGTTTATAATACTTTCGGCAATGACAGGGACAGAACACTGGGAGAACTATTGGATCAGTATGTTCCTGGCGAAGAGCTTAAACACAATGGCAAGGTTATTGTCGATGAATACGGTAACATTAACTACTGGTACAGAGACGATGGTTCATGGAAGCATTATCAGACCGGTAGCATGAGAGTCGATGAAAATGGCGACTACTATGTCGCGAATATCACTTCTGGAAACTACTATTACGATTATGTCAATGGTAAGTATGTTTATCCCGATGCAGAGTCTGAAGCATTGGCGGCCTTCCAAGTGCTTAACACACTCTCTAATGTCGAAGCCATCGGCATAGGCAGCGGTATTAGCCTGAATAAACTTACCCCTTATGACTCTGATGGTAACGTAGCCACCAATATCAATGTGAGTGACCTGGCGAGCATTATCTTAGGTTCTAAGGAGATGTTGCTTCAAGGTGATGACACAGTTAATGCTGGTGAAGGTAATGACATCGTCTTTGGCGATCTCGTGCAGTTTGATGGAATCGAGGGTCAGGGCTATGCAGCACTGCAAAAATATGTGGCATTGCAGCTAGGTGAAGACGCTTCAACTGTTACTATCCAAGATGTTCACGAGTTCGTAGAGGCCAATCCAGCCCTATTCGACACCTCACGCAACCACGACGGCGACGACATTCTTGCCGGCAACCAAGGGGATGATATCCTCTTCGGTCAAGGCGGTGATGACGAGCTTCACGGCGGCAGTGGCGATGATATGCTGCTAGGCGGCCAGGGCAGCGACATGCTGATCGGCGGTGCCGGCGAAGATATTCTCATCGGTGGCCTGGGCGATGACACCCTAACCGGTGGCACAGGTAAGGCCGATAACGAAGCCGATACTTTCGTGTGGCAGCAAGGTGATACGGGTACCGACCACATTACCGATTTCGATATCAACCAGGACAAGCTGGATCTAAGCGATCTGCTCCAGGGCGAAAACGGCGGTAACTTGGAAGACTACCTGCACTTCACCGTTGATAACGGTTCAACTACCATCGAAATTGATGCCAATAACGATGGTCATGTGGATCAGACCATAGTGCTCGATGGTGTCGACCTGAGCCACCTGGGGACAACCGATGGTCAAATCATCAACGGTCTACTCGGATCAGACGGTAATGGGGCGTTGATCGTAGACAACGCCGACGTGAACCAGGCTGCTTCGAGCTTTGCCGTACCGACGACCCAAGACGATGATGGACAGATCCAGCATCTAGTACCTTAATCAAGGTCAGTAATGAATGGCACCAACTAGTTTCGGCTAATTGGTGTCATTTTTACTTTGGTGATGTTTTAGTATTACTTCTATAATTGTTCTACGATAATTTTATAATAAAATCTTAAGGATAAGCTTTTAAGGTGCAAGCTTCAGCGTCTCCAAAAACTGAACAATGGACAGTTTCAGCCTCCCAAAGAGTGACTGTCGATCCCTTGTTAGACAGTTTAGTGTTATTGACAGAATACTTTGGCAGCCCCTGTTCCAGCGAGTCATTAGCCGCTGGACTACCGCTGTCCGGGAGTATTTTGACACCCGAACTTGTCCCTCAGGCAGCAAGCCGAGCCGGGTTGGCGGCCAAGCTGACTCGTAAAGGGCTGGATCAGATCTCCCCGATCCTCCTGCCTTGTATCTTGCTGCTAAAAGATAAGAATGCCTGTCTGCTACGAGAAATCGACATAGACAAAGACAGGGCTGTGATTCAGTTGCCGGAAACCGGCGGCGAAGAAGTGCTCAGCATAGAAGCGCTCGAAGCCATGTACGTCGGGTATCTGTTTCTCGTTAAACAACAGTACCGTGGCGACATGGGACTGGATGTGCATCTGCACGACAGTCGTACCCACTGGCTTATCCAGACCCTGAAAGATTCGGCGCCCATCTACCGAGACGCCTTAATCGCCTCTGTGCTGGTAAACCTGTTCGCCTTGGTATCGCCACTGTTTATCATGAATGTCTATGACAAGGTGGTGCCTAACCTCGCCTTCGAGTCCCTATGGGTACTCGCCATAGGTGCTGGCATCGCCTACATCTTCGATCTGGTCATGCGCCAGCTCAGGGCCTACCTGATCGATGTGGCGGGCAAGAAGGTCGACATCATAGTGTCATCGAGGCTTTTCGCTAAGGCCATCGGCATCCCCTTAGAGAAACGCTCCCCCAGTATCGGCGGCATGGCACGCCAGTTGGGCGAATTTGACAGCATACGCGAGATCTTAACCTCGGCGACCATCACCACCCTGGTCGATCTGCCGTTTGCACTGTTCTTCATGCTGATCATCTATATTGTTGCCGGCGATCTGGCCATCATCCCTGTGATAGGCGGCATCATTATCATTGCCTATACCCTGATCATGCAGCCGCGCCTCAAGGCGGCTATCGAAGAGAGCAACAAGTTCTCTGGCCTGAAACATGGCCACCTGATCGAGTCTCTGGCCTCTATCGAGTCGATAAAATCCAGCGGCGCCGAAGGCCTAGTGCAGAAAAGCTGGCAGCAGATGATTGGCCACACCGCTAACTGGCAGCTGAAGGTGAAGAAGATCTCCACCTCGGTCACTAACGTTGCCAACTTCACCGTACAACTCTCCGTGGTCTGCGTGGTGATTTTAGGGGTATATCGCGTCGCCGATAACGATATCTCAATGGGCGGCATTATCGCCGCGGTGATCCTGTCGAGCCGGGCCATCTCACCCATGGCGCAGCTGGCCGGCCTGATGACCCGAGGCAACCATACCGCCAGCGCGCTTAGGCAGCTGGATCAGATCATGACCCAGGAAGATGAATTTGAGAATAAGGGCCATCTGGTCAGCAAACAGCGTCTCAAGGGCCAGATAAACGCCGACCACGTCAGCTTTAATTACCCTGGCTCGGAGCGCCCCGTACTGCACCCGATGTCCCTGTCGATTGCACCGGGTGAACGCATCGCCATCATAGGTCGCAACGGTTCGGGCAAGAGTACCCTGGCCAAGTTATTAGTCGGCCTCTACCAACCCACCAAGGGCAGTTTGCGCTACGACGGCCTGGATTCGGCGCAGATCCACCCAACCGACCTACGTAGAAACTTCGGTTACCTGCCTCAGGACATCACCCTATTCCACGGCACTATTCGCGACAACATACTCTTCGGTACCCGACAGGTCACCGAACATCAGCTGATCCGTGCGGTGCAGTTGTCGGGCGTCAACCAGTTTACCGATATCGAGACCGAAGGCTTAGATCAACAGGTCGGCGAAGGCGGTCAGTCTCTTTCTCGCGGTCAACGCCAAACCATAGCGTTAGCTCGAGCGACCCTAAACGATCCGCCAGTACTCTTAATGGATGAACCGACCGCTAGCCTAGATGCGCGCGCCGAAAAGCAATTTATTCGCGCCATGAAGAATGTCTCCAAGGAGCGCACCCTGCTGCTGATCACCCACAAGATGCACCTGCTGAATCTGGTTGACCGTATCATAGTCTTAGATCGCGGCCACCTGGTGGCCGATGGCCCGAAAGAGCAGGTACTCAATCAGCTCGCCAAGGGACTGCTATCGGGAGGGCCGAAGAGTGAGTAAGCACTTAACTACCCAAGATCTCGAGATGGTCGATGACGTCTACGGCGCCATGATGACAGATGCACCCACCAGTCACAGGCTGATCATCTGGGCCCTGACCGCCCTCGCCTTTAGCTTCCTGGTGTGGGCCTATTTTGCCGAGCTGGATCGGGTCACGACAGGCACAGGCAAGGTGATCCCCTCGTCTCAGGTACAGGTGATTCAGAGCCTTGACGGCGGCATCATGAAAGAGCTGTATGTCCGTGAGGGCATGACGGTCACCAAGGGCCAGCCCCTGGTGCACATAGACGATACCCGTTTTCGCTCAGACTTCGCCCAGCAGGAGCAGGAGGTCTACAGCCTGCAGGCCAACGTTATTCGTCTGCGCGCCGAGCTCAACAGCATCACCATTTCAGATGTGGCCGCCGACTGGCGCGAGCAGGTGAAAATAGCCAAGCAGCCACTACAGTTCCCAGCTGAGTTAATCGAAAGCGAACACGACCTGATACAGCGTCAGCGCGACGAATACTCGGGCAGGCTGGACAACCTGAGCAACCAGCTGGAGATCCTGGCGCGCCAGATCCAACAGAAGCAGCAGGAAACCGAAGAGCTGGCCTCTAAGATCAATACCCTGACAACCAGCTTCCAGCTGGTGACCAGGGAACTTGAGCTTACCCGTCCGCTAGCCGACAAGGGAATTGTGCCAGAAGTCGAGCTGCTCAAGCTGGAACGCAACGTTAATGACATTCGCGGCGAACTCAGCTCCCTCAGGCTACTCAGGCCCAAAGTCAAGGCGTCACAGGATGAGGCGATACTGAAACGCCGCGAAGCCGTGTTCGTCTACGCCGCAGAGGCCCGTACCCAGCTCAACGAGATGCAGACACGTTTGTCGCGCGTCAACGAAGCCCAGGTGGGCGCGCGCGATAAGGTGAGCAAGGCCGAGATCGTCTCGCCGGTAAACGGCACGATCAAAACAGTCCATATCAACACCTTAGGTGGTGTTGTACAGCCTGGCATCGACATCATAGAGATAGTGCCATCGGAAGATCAGCTACTTATCGAAACCAAGATCATTCCGAAAGATATCGCATTTTTACATCCTGGCTTACCCGCCGTTGTTAAAGTTACCGCCTACGATTTCACGCGTTACGGTGGCCTCAATGGCGTTGTGGAGCACATCAGTGCCGATACAACACAGGACGAAGAAGGAAACAGTTTCTATCTTGTAAGGGTTAGAACTGAACTATCAAGTTTGACGAAAGACGACGGCACCCAGATGCCCATCATACCTGGCATGCTAACCACGGTAGATGTCATCACTGGGCAAAGATCCGTTCTAGAGTACATACTTAATCCAATTTTGAGAGCAAGAGACACTGCTCTACGTGAACGTTAAGTTCACAGCAATAACCAGGGGGGTTACCAAATGAGTAAGCAAACCACGCATCAACTAAAGCGCAGTGCCATGGCACTCGCCATTAGTGCGATGTTGATACCCGGGGCAGCCTCTAGCCAAACGCTAGAACAGGCTGTAGCCCATACGCTGGATACCAATCCAGATATTCGCATCGCATTTAATCGCTTTAAGGCTCGTGAAGAGCAAGTCAATCAAGCAATCGCAGGTTACATGCCAAGCGTAGATATCAGTGGTGGCTATGGTTGGGAGCAGACGAACAGCCCTTCAACGCGCCGCCGTAAAAACCAGGGGGATGTCGACAGTGATGGCGTCATCGAATTGATGCGTGGTGAAGTCGGCTTTAGCATCAAGCAGATGCTATTCGATGGTTTCTACACCTCAAGCGAAGTAGATCGTTTCAGCTTCGAAGCCAGTGCCGACCAATGGGCGCTGTTTGCCGCGGCGGAAGATATCGCACTGGATGTGGCGAAAGTCTACGTCAATTATATCCGCAGTGAGCAAGTACTGACTTTGGCAGAGAAAAACTTGCAGAGTCACAAAGACATTTATGATCAGATTAAGCAGCGTACCGATTCGGGTTTGGGCTCAGTTGCCGACCTGTCTCAAATCACTGGTCGTCTCGCACGCGCCAACGCTAACGTGATCGCGGCAAAGAATAACTTTTTTGATGCCAAGGCGCAGTTTGTTCGAATCGTCGAGAAAGAGCCGGAAAACCTGATTGTGCCTGTGCCCGATGACGACATGCTACCTGCTAATCTCACCGATGGCCTCAAGGTTGCTCAGGAAAACCATCCTATTCTGAAATCCGCCGCCAGTGATATCTCGGCGGCAGAGAACGAGCGTTCATCGGCCCAGTCCAACTACTACCCTAAGCTCTCGCTGGAATTAGGTGGCAACTGGAATGACAACCTGGACGGTGAAGACGGCTACTCAATTGTTGCTAAGCAGAATGTCGGCGGTCACAACAATGATCTTGTCGCCATGGTAAGGGTAAAATACAACCTGTTTGCCGGCGGTAAAGATCTGGCCCGCGAGAAAGAAGCCGCCTACAAGATAGGTGAGGCGAAAGAGATTCGCCAGCGTGCCTATCGTCAGGTGGTCGAAGGGGTCAACCTGGCCTGGAACGCCTATGAAATGCTAGAGCCACAGAAGCTCTATATCCGCGATCACGTCATCGCAGCCAAAGACACTCAAGTCGCCTATAGCCAACAGTTCAACCTGGGACAGCGCACCTTATTGGATTTGCTGGATACAGAAAACGAACTGTTTGAAGCGCGTAAGGATTACCTCGATGCCGAATATGACGAGATCCTCTCTGAATATCGCATCCTTAACGCTACAGGAAGACTACTGGAATCGCTTCGTGTGACTCGCCCCGATGTCTGGAAGGGTGAGCGCGAATACGAAGGGGGAGTAAAATAATGAAAGCCTTACTGATTATTCTTAGCGTCGCCTTACTGGGCGGCTGCGCCTCGCGCGACATAGTGACCATGGATACCCCAACCAATCAGGTATTCGATCTTAACGACAAAGATAAAGATGGTGTTATTGTCGCTCGCGAACGCTGTAACGATACTGTGCTCGGTGCCAACATTGATAACTACGGCTGTGGTAAGATTAAGCCGATCAATGAGCGTCAAGAACTTAAGATATTGTTCGCCAACGACTCTTACTACATTGATCCCCAGTACTATGATCAGGTAGAAATGGTTGCGACTTTCATGAGACAGTACCCCAATACTAAGGTGACCATCGAAGGCCACTGCAGTAAGACGGGTAGCTATGAGCACAACCTGACGCTGTCGCAAAACCGCGCCGATGCCGTAACCTCGCTGTTGTCTGAGCGATTCGGTATCGCCAACGACCGTCTGACCGCCATAGGCTACAGCTACGACAGACCGGTAGACCCTACTCATACCAAGATGGCACACACACGTAACCGCCGCGTGATCGCAGAGGTAACGGGTGAAGACACCAGAGCCGATATGAAGTGGCACATCTACACAGTTGATGAACAAGTAAAATAAAAAATAGTCGGAGAAGATGAAGGCCAAAATTGGCAGGCAAAAACGCTTTCAAAGGGTCTGCCAACTTTGCGTTGTGGCAACGGCCCTGGGGTTTTCTTGCCTATACGCTTCTCCGACACAAACACTCGACGCCAACTACATTAAGTCCACCCTAGAAGCCCGATACGGTGAGCGCGCAGGCATGCGCGTCGCCGCCTGGTTTAAGGTGCTGGACGAATCGCAGGGGCTGAGTGAACAAGAGAAGATCACCAAGGTAAATAACTTTTTCAATCTATTTAGGTTTGTGGACGACATCAAGTTGTGGGGCGTCAGTAACTACTGGGCCACACCGATGGAGTTTATCGGGGTGAATGGTGGCGATTGTGAAGATTTCTCCATCGCCAAATATTTCACCCTACTGCAGCTGGGCATTCCCGATGACAAGCTGCGGATCACCATGGTCAAGGCCACCTCGGTCAACCAGTACCACATGGTGTTAGCCTACTATGAAACGCCCGGCTCCATCCCCTTGGTGTTGGATAACCTGGACAGACAGATTAAACCGGCCACCCAGAGACAAGATCTGATCCCCGTATACAGCTTTAACGGTCGTCAGTTGTGGCTAAACAAAGAAAAAGGTCGCGGTGTGCTGGCAGGCTCATCGGGACGCCTTGAAAAATGGAATGATCTCAAAAATAGATTAGGTGTTGAGCGACTCAAAATGCCTAAGTTAAGATTGGAGTAGCGAAAACAATGACACTGTTTCGACAGATATACTCACTGCTTTTTGGCCTGTTCTTGGTCGTTGTCATCAGCCTAGCTTATGTACAATTTACAGAGACACAAAGCTTTCTGACCAAGCAGATGGAGTCCGATCTCAATAACACCAGCCACAGTCTGGGGATCATGCTGGTTCCCGATCTGGAAGCGGGTGACATTGTCGGCGCGGAGACGCTGATCAACGTCATCTTCGAAGGCGGCTATTACCAACAGGTGAAACTCACCTGGCTGGTCGATGGCAAACAACAGGTGTGGGAAAACGACGTTAAGATTGAGGGTGTCCCCCAATGGTTTATCGACCTGGGGTTCTTCGAAACCATTAAACGCGAAAGCACCATTACCTCGGGTTGGATCCAACTGGCCAAGCTAGAGATCACCGCCCACCCTGGCTTTGGTTACAACGAGCTATGGCGCACCCTGACCAACGCCATCATAGTCATCTCTATCCTGTTTTTACTCGCCATCATGCTGGCGCGCTTCGGACTAACCTGGATCCTGCGACCACTGCATGAGATTGCCGAGCATGCGACCGAAATAGCCCAGCGCAAGTTTGGCCCCGACATGGCAATTCCCAAGACCTCCGAGCTTAAATCCGTGGTCGAAGCCTTTAACAGCATGTCTCACCAGCTCAAGCAGATCTTCAGCTCTCTGGACGAAGAGGTGACAGAACTGCGCAAGAAGAACCTGGTGGATCAAGTCTCTAAGCTGCCAAACCGACAATATATGATGGGCCGCCTCAACAGCTGGTTGAATGAACCTAATAATGGCTCGCTGATGATGGCCAAGTTTGACTGGCTCGAAGAGGTGCACAGCAAGTATGGCTATCAGGTTCGCGATGAAACCATACGCCTGCTGGCCGGGAAGATGCAGGAGCAACTCGACGAGATCGCCCCCTCCGTCATCGCCCGTATCGCCGCCTATGAGTTTGCCTTCCTGATCACCAGTGCCGAACAGGAGCAGAGCAGTAAGTACCTGCATACCCTGATCAGAACCGTGAATCAGGAGATCTCCAAGGCGGGCTGTAAGCCTAACGAGCAGTTTGCCATAGGTATCGCCCAGCGCACCGACAACATGACGGTATCGGACATTCTGGCGCAGACAGATAACGCATTGCAGAAGGCGATCGCCGACAACAAGGTATTCCATTGGTTCGAGAGTAACGAGAAACAGCTTTACACCCGTGAGCAGTGGCGAGAGCATTTGAGCGCAGCCATCAGCAGCAAGCAGTTCCAGTTCAAATGGCAGCCGGTCTACCATACCCACAAGGATGAGGTGGTGCAGCGTGAGCTCTATTGTCAGCTCACCATAGGCGATAAAGAGATCCACGCGGGCCAGTTTATGCCTTATGTCGAGCTGCTCTCACTGGGGTCTATGCTGGACAGATGCCTGATCGAAACCATAGTGGAAAATGGTCTGCTGGAGCGTAATGATGAGCCTATCGCCATCAACCTGACCTTCAACAGTCTGAGCGATACCAGTTTCCATAAATGGCTCAACAAGTTCCTGAGCAGTACGCAGCAGGCCCAGCGTATCGTGTTTGATATTCCAGAGGCCGGCGTCTATAGCGATCCCGACGCCTGTCAGGCCCTATGTAACATCATTCGTGATAATGGCGCCCACTTCGGCATCGATCACTTCGGTCGTCAGTTTGGCTCTATGTCTTACCTGCAGAACCTCAGACCTAGCTACGTCAAGTTAGATCAGTCCTTCGCCTACTATGACGAGAACGAGCACAACAGCGAGCTGTGCCGCGCCCTGGTAAACGTCGCCAGAGGCCTGGATATCCAGATCATCGTCACAGGCATTCAGGAGCAGCCACAATTGGCGCGTTTCGAGCCGCTCAAGGCTAACGCCTATATGGGCTATATCTACCCGCCCACTCGGGTTGAGATGTAACGAAAAAAGCTGCCCAAAAGGCAGCTTTTTTTATCCCGATAATCGGCTTAATAAATAGAAAGAGGGCCTTATACCAATCACAGTAAGTATGTGATCAGAAATAGCGCAGGAAAAACGTTTGAGAACAAAGCAGGATTTTTAGATAAGTAGTTATTCTACAATTAAAAATTGCTAAGGAAGGTGCGAATAAGTCCCGTGCTTGCTCTGCGTGTGCTTAAAGTGGATAGATGCAAGGCACAGTTTGCAGCGAATGGCCCTAGTCCTTCGCAAGAACTGTAACGCAGCAAATACCGCTGTAAGCCTCGCCCTGCGGGGCTTTGATAGCAACACCATTTCGGCGTTATTCAACTTCAGCAGGCCTCGGCGAGTTGAGAACAAAGCAGGATTTTTAGATAAGTAGTTATTCTACAATTAAAAATTGCTAAGGAAGGTGCGAATAAGTCCCGTGCTTGCTCTGCGTGTGCTTAAAGTGGATAGATGCAAGGCACAGTTTGCAGCGAATGGCCCTAGTCCTTCGCAAGAACTGTAACGCAGCAAATACCGCTGTAAGCCTCGCCCTGCGGGGCTTTGATAGCAACACCATTTCGGCGTTATTCAACTTCAGCAGGCCTCGGCATGCCCTCARTTGAATGCCTTGAACTGTCGCTGCTATCAAAGCCAGAGCTGTGCGACGACTTGTTCGCACCTTCCCTAATACAGTTATCGAGCGTTTTAACAAGCTAGAATGATCAATTATTTATTACGATTGGTATTATTTACAAAAGACAGGCAAAGAAAAAGCCCCTCGATCGCTCGAGGGGCTTATCTATGATTGGTCGGTGATAGAGGATTCGAACCTCTGACCCTCTGGTCCCAAACCAGATGCGCTACCGGACTGCGCTAATCACCGAAAATCTTTTTGTATCAGTAAATGACATCTTAAAACATCACTCACTTGGAAACTGGTCGGTGATAGAGGATTCGAACCTCTGACCCTCTGGTCCCAAACCAGATGCGCTACCGGACTGCGCTAATCACCGAAACAATGGATATTTTACGAGGTGCCGCCTCACTTCACTTTATCAACGATTGGAATGACTCGTGAAGTCTGTTGCAAGAAGAAGTGGGGTGACTGATGGGACTTGAACCCACGACAACCGGAATCACAATCCGGGGCTCTACCAACTGAGCTACAATCACCACTGATGTTGACTTCTTTACGCTAACTTGACCCTCATCCAACTGGTGCACCCAGAAGGATTCGAACCCTCGGCCTCACCCTCCGGAGGGGTGCGCTCTATCCAGCTGAGCTATGGGTGCCTGCCTTGTTAGCGCCGCATATAGTATGGATTATTTTACTGCGCGTCTATAGCAAACACATATTTTTTTACGCGTTTGCTCAAGTTTTAGCAGATTTAAGGAGATATTAAGCTGACGACGTCAAAATAATGACTTGGTGCTGGTGTTTTTTTATGCTATTTATAATCATTACCCCAAATCCTAGCGAAAAAATATAATTACTTGTGATTGGCGGAACCATGTTTAGGGATAAAACAGACCAACATTCACCCCGTGAAGTTGGCCGTTTATACAAAAGGATATCTCGCTTAAAGAGCCTGGCTCGGAAGTACAAGCGTTCTGAGATCGTCCAACATACACTATTGGATATCTCCAATCTTGCCGCTCGGGTCGAGCGCGCCGAAGACTTCTACGCAGGTATCCAGACCAATCTCAATCGCCTCCTCCCCGCAGACAACTTCTTCATCGCCATCACAGACAGAGAAACCAACAAATTAGGTGTACCTTTCTTTGTCGATGAGAAAGATCAGCATCCAAGCCAGCTTTACCCAAGCGAAGAACTCTCTACCACCCTCAACAGCGGACTCACTGGCTATGTGCTGCGCAGCCAAAAGCCCCTGCTATGTGATGATGATAAGTTTGAACAGCTGCTCGCCAGCGGTGAAATCGTCAGTCGCGGCTCGAGTTGCCACCAGTGGCTGGGCGTACCTATCTTCAGCAGCGATCAGACCATAGGGGTGATCGCGGTACAAAGCTATGATGCCAACATCACCTATGGCGACATAGAAGTTGAGCTGATGACCTTCATCAGCCAGCATATCTCGGGTGTTATCGAGCGGGTTCAGTACCAGCACAACCTGGAAGCCGCTATCGAGCACAGGACCAAGGAGCTGAGCGTCGCCTACGATAAGCTCAAGCAGGAGGTGACCGAGCGGCGACGGGCGGAAAACCTACAAAAGTCACTGTTTGAGATTGCCGAGCTCTCCAACTCGACCATAGACCACCACAGCTTCTACAGAGAGCTGCACAGGGTGCTCAGCCATCTGCTCCCGGCCAACAACTGTTATATCGCCTTGCTCGAGGACAATGGCCGCGAGCTACATTTTCCCTTTTATGTCTCTCAGCTCAACGTGGGTGCGCCACAGAGGCGCCCATTGGCCGATGGCCTGACGGAATTTATCCTCAAGCATAAGCGTCCCCTACTGCTCGATGGCAGCGATATCAAGACGCTGATCAAGAACAAGCAACTGTACGCCAAGGCACCACAGCTCAACTACGCCGAAACCATACACCAGTGGATCGGCGTGCCGTTATTTATTCAGGGCATAGTCAAGGGTGCGCTAACCATCTACAGCTTTACGCCCTCGCAGACCTATCAGGAGAAAGATCTGGATCTGCTCACCTTCGTCTCGCAACATATCGCGGCGGCGATCGAGCGCAAGCTATCGGCGGAATCACTGAAACAGAGCTACGAACAGCTGGAAGAGAAAGTCGCCCAGCGTACCCGTGCCCTGGCGATGCTCAACCAAGACCTGGAGAAGGAGATCGCCCAGCGCCGTAAGGTCGAACAACAACTGGTACATGATGCCAGCCACGACACCTTAACCGGCCTGCCCAATCGCGCCATGTTTATGGAGCGCCTGGCACAGGCGGTCAAACATGTCAGGCGCCATGCCAGAGACAGATTTGCCCTGCTGTTTATCGACCTCGACCGCTTTAAGCTGATCAACGACACCTTAGGTCACCTGCAGGGCGATCGCTTTCTAATCGAAACCGCTCGTCGCCTCAACCTCTGCATCAGGAGCAACGACACCTTAGGGCGGATCGGCGGTGATGAGTTTGTCATACTGCTGGACAGCATCAATACCAATAGCGACGCCATCGAGGTGGCCGAACGCATCTTAGGCGAGCTGAGCGAGCCCTACCAGCTATCGAATCAGAGCTTTACCTCGGGCGCCAGTATTGGCATCGCCTTCAGCGGCCAAAGCAGTGGCGATACCAGCGAATCGCTCTTAAAAGACGCCGATGCCGCCATGTATCAAGCCAAGTCCAACGGCAAGGGCTGCTTCGTCATATTTGATCACAATACCAGTCACCAGCAGAGCCACGACATTACCCTAGAGATAGAGCTGAGGGAGGCGATAGCCAAGAAGGCGTTGGCACTACAATATTTCCCCGTCATGGCATTGGCGACTCAGGAGGTTATCGCGCTGGAACCCAGACTCTACTGGCAACACGAGCAACTGGGGAAGATAAAGCAAGACCAGCTAAGCAACATTGCCGAACACTGCAACCTGACCAAGGAGCTGGCTCTCTACCTCTTCGATCAGCTCAATAGCGACTATGACAAGGTCATGCAGCAGGTCGATGGCAAGGTACAGCTACATATCAAAGTCGCCAGTCAGCACCTCAAGCATAAGCACGCGGTGCGCAAGCTCAAGAATCGCATCAAGCAGAGCTACTATAAGCCTGCCAATATCTGGGTCTTCTTCAACGAAAAGGCCTTTGTCGCCGACAGCGACAGCCACATTCAGGCCTTCGACATCCTGGCCAAGCAGTCAATAAACATAGGCCTCTGCGCCTACGGCAGTGCCCACACCGCACTGAGCAGCCTAAGCTTCCTGCCCTTGAGCGGCCTGAAGCTCGACCCTAGCTATATCAGTCATCTGAATAATCCGCAGCAGAAGAGGCTGCTCAAGGCGCATCAGCTAACGACATCGGCGCTCGAACTGACCCTGTTTGTGGAAGGGGTTAAGACGGATCTGCACAGGCAGCAGCTGGTCAGCCTGGGCTTCGACCAAGGTCAGGGTCAGGCGCTGGGCGAGTCTATCGACCCCAGTCAACTGCCTGAGCCAAGCCGGTCTCGCAGCGGCAGCATCTCTGCCTAGGCAGAGATATCCATCCACTTAAGCTAGCCCAATTATACCAATCGTAATAAATAATTGATCATTCTAGCTTGTTAAAACGCTCGATAACTGTATTAGGGAAGGTGCGAACAAGTCGTCGCACAGCTCTGGCTTTGATAGCAGCGACAGTTCAAGGCATTCAACTGAGGGCATGCCGAGGCCTGCTGAAGTTGAATAACGCCGAAATGGTGTTGCTATCAAAGCCCCGCAGGGCGAGGCTTACAGCGGTATTTGCTGCGTTACAGTTCTTGCGAAGGACTAGGGCCATTCGCTGCAAACTGTGCCTTGCATCTATCCACTTTAAGCACACGCAGAGCAAGCATGCCGAGGCCTGCTGAAGTTGAATAACGCCGAAATGGTGTTGCTATCAAAGCCCCGCAGGGCGAGGCTTACAGCGGTATTTGCTGCGTTACAGTTCTTGCGAAGGACTAGGGCCATTCGCTGCAAACTGTGCCTTGCATCTATCCACTTTAAGCACACGCAGAGCAAGCACGGGACTTATTCGCACCTTCCTTAGCAATTTTTAATTGTAGAATAACTACTTATCTAAAAATCCTGCTTTGTTCTCAAGCGTTTTTCCTGCGCTATTTCTGATCACATGTTTACTGTGATTGGTATTACTTCTTCAGCATATCCCGTATGTTGGCTATATTGGCCCGGCCCGATTGCACTCTTTGCTGCTCGGACTGAGGGGGCTTGCGGTTCTCCCAGATGAGGTCGTCCTGAGGCAGCTCCATCAAGAAGCGACTAGGCTCACAGCGCATCACCTCACCAAACTGTCGTCGCTCGCGGCAGATCATGAACCACAGCTCCCGCTGGGCCCGCGTGATCCCCACATAGGCCAGGCGCCTTTCCTCCTCGACATTGTCTTCATCTATGCTGGTCTGGTGGGGCAAGATACGCTCCTCCACCCCCACCATGAAGACATAGGGAAACTCCAGTCCCTTAGAGGCGTGCAGCGTCATCAGCTGTACCTGATCTCCTGCCTCATCCTCGCTGTTGCGCTCCATCATGTCTCTCAAAGTCAGACGGGTTACCACTTCCGGCAACGTCATGCCTTCGTCCAGCTCATCGCCCTCGAGCATCTCGGTCACCCAGCGGTATAGCTCGGAGATGTTCTTCATCCGCATCTCGGCGGCCTTGGCGCTGGTACTGGTCTCGTATAGGTAATCTTCGTAGTTGATATGGCGAATGAGCTGCTTCACCGCCTCGACCGGCTCGCCGCGGGTCGCCGCCTCCCCCGTGTCGACGATAAACTTGCCAAACTGGTACAGGGCCGACATGGCCGCCGGCGGCAGATGATCATTTAGCTCGGGCTTAAATATCGCCTCGAACATGGAGATGTGCAGCTCGTTGGCAAAGTTACCGAGCCGCTCCAGGGTCGCAGGCCCAATGCCGCGTTTAGGCAGGTTCACCACTCGCAGGAAGGCGTTGTCGTCGTCGGGATTCACCACCAGACGCAGGTAGGCCATGATATCTTTGATCTCGGCGCGGCCGAAGAAGGAGGTGCCGCCGCTGAGCTTATAGGGAATACGGTTGGTCATCAGCGCCCGCTCCAGCAGGCGCGACTGGTGGTTGCCCCGATAAAGGATGGCATAGTCGCCAAACTGAGTCTTGCCCACAAACTTATGGCGAATCATCTCGGCCACCACACGCTCGGCTTCCTGCTCCTCGTTGGCGGCGATCAACACCCGCAGTGGTTCGCCATAGGCCAGCTCGCTGAACAGCGACTTGTCGTAGACGTGAGGGTTATTGGCGATCAATATGTTGGCCGCTCGCAAGATTCGCTGACTCGAGCGATAGTTCTGCTCCAGCTTAATCAGCTTAAGGGCGGGAAAGTCTTGTCCCAGCAACACCAGATTCTGCGGCTTGGCCCCACGCCAGGAGTAGATGGACTGGTCGTCATCCCCTACCACGGTAAAGCGGGCGCGCTCACCCACCAGCAATTTCACCAGCTCATACTGACTGGTGTTGGTATCCTGGTATTCATCCACCAGCAGGTATTGAATGCGTTTCTGCCAGCGTTCGCGCACCTCCTGCTTGTGTCTCAGCAGCAAGGTAGGCAGCAGGATAAGATCGTCGAAATCCAGCGCGTTGTAGGCCTTCATATGCTGGGCATAGCGCTGATAGAGCAAGGCGAACAGCTGTGACTGTTCATCTCGGGCACTCTTGATGGCGCGATCCGGCGTCATCAGATCGCCCTTCCAGTTGGAGATCGCCGTCATCAGCATACGCAGCAGATCTTTATCGCCATCGAACTCCTTCTCGGTGAGCTCTTTCAGCAGCGCCAGGGTGTCCTGATCGTCAAACAGGGAGAAGCCGGGCTTGAGGCCCACCACCTTATACTCCCGCTTGATGATCTCAAGCCCCAGGGTGTGAAAGGTCGAGATCCACAGCCCTCTGGCCTCTTTGCGCCCCATCGACTGGGCCACACGCTCCTTCATCTCCCGCGCCGCCTTGTTGGTAAAGGTCACCGCGGCGATGTTGCGCGCCTGATAACCACACTTCTGTACCAGATAGGCAATTTTATTGATGATCACACGTGTCTTACCACTGCCCGCGCCGGCAAGCACCAGACAGGGACCAGAGACATAGTGAACAGCATCATTTTGACCGGGATTGAGCTTCATTAACTAACGGCTACCAACTAGAGAAATCTTAAGATCGGCCAGGGATCATACCAGAATCTTTGCCGTAGCTCAGACAAAAATATCCAGGCTTTTCCCCGAGCTTAACCGCAGGTAACCGGCCTGCCTCAGACGTGAGCCCGCCCCCAACACGGGGCCAAGCCACCGGTTTTTAGTTGTCATCCCAGTAGGCTTAGGTACAATTCGGGCATAGCATTAAACGGCCAATGGCGGACAGAAAAGATGATTAACCCCAAAAAGATCGAAGAAGTAGCTAAGCAGCTAAGCGATAACCTCCCCAGCGGGCTTAAGCAGTTTGCCGGTGAGTTTGAAGAGAAGAGTAAGCAGATACTGCAAAACCAGCTGATGAAACTCGATCTGGTATCACGCGAAGAGTTTGATGTGCAGCAGCACGTGCTCCTGAAGACCCGCGAGAAGCTGGAGTCGCTCCAGGCCCAGGTCGATGCCCTGGAAGCCAGACTCAGACAGCAAGACGACGCATAAGCCTGTCTGCGTAAGGCGGAGCCTATAGCGCCCATCCACAAAAAAAGAGCGCCCGACGCTCTTTTTTATTACCTCTCAGTACCGTTTCCTCTGCTGGGCCGGCTTTCGATTGCTCATTTTCAATTGCCTCGGTTTTGCCACAATTTGCCATCCTAATGCCCGCCTGTCTGGCAAGAGTTATGGTGTAATGGCGCAATACACTCGGACCGTCATTGAGAGGGAATTTTATGTTAAGTCGGTTGCCCCTAGCCAACAGCCCCCTAAGCAAGAAACTGATCTTCATCGCCATTCTCACCCTGGTGGCGATGATCCCCCTGGGACTCATCGAGAGCCTCACCTCAGACAGGCAGCATCTGTACCACGACGTGGTCCATGAGATAGGTCGCTCCTGGGGCGAGCGGCAGACCATTGCGGGGCCGGCGCTGGTGATCCCCTACACCTATGAGGTGGTGCAGGAGAGTATCAGCGACACTGGCAAGATGACCAAGGCAAGGCACACCTACGACAGCGAGCTGGTCGTGCTACCCGAGCAGCTCAATCTCGCCGTCTCGCTCGACCATAGCTTTCTGTCGCGCGGTATCTTTCGCTCGCTCGTCTATCAATCTCAGGTCACCGGCTCGGCACACTTTCGCCTCGAACCTTACACTCCGGCCAACTTAGTCAGCCTGCACCCCGAGCGAGCCAGGCTGGTGTTTGGCATCTCTGCCAACCAGGCCATCGACAAGATCAACCGCTTCACGGCTAAGATTGATCAACAGGAGGCCGCTCCCCAACGCCTCATGCCAGGCACAGGGCTGGAGCAGCTCGGCGGCCTAGACAGAGGGTTTCATCAGCCAATCACCTTGCAATCTGACAACCAGCAACTCTGGGTAAACTTCGATATCAGCCTGCGTGGCTCCCAAGGGATCTCTGTGCTGCCCATAGGACAACAGACCCAGGTCACACTGTCTGCAGACTGGCCTCATCCGAGCTTCCACGGCCTGCTGCCGACCGAGCGGCAGATCAGCGCTGAGGGCTTTAGCGCCCAGTGGGACGTGAGCCACCTAACCCGTAACTATCCGCAGGTATTCGCCAAGATACAGGAGGTTAACCTGCAGGAGATAGCGGCTCAGGCGACCCTATTTGAACCGGTTACCCACTACGGTAAGATCGAACGCGCGGTCAAATATGGTCTGCTGTTTATCATGCTCACCAGCATCATGCTGCTGATCTTCGAACTGGGGCAACAACAGACCCTAAGCTCGATTCAGTATCTGCTGGTCGCCAGCGCCATGGCCCTCTTCTATCTGCTGCTCCTCTCCCTGTCGGAACATATCAGCTTCGGTTACGCCTACCTGATGGCCGCCTCCGTCCCACTGCTATCAGTCTCGGCCTATATCGCCAGCGTCACCGCCTGTCGTCAGCGGGGCGTCTTCATGGCCATCATGTTGCTGGCGCTCTACAGCGTGCTCTACTCCATATTGAAGCTGGAAGACTATGCGCTGCTGATGGGTTCAGGGCTGCTGATGCTAGTCTTGCTGGTTCTGATGTACCTGACCCGCCACCAGGTCGAGCCGCCGCGGGCCGCGAACGACTAAATACAACGCCGGGCTAGCCAGCATCACCGAGGCAGGTTAGTCTAGCGCTTTTTAGGGAGCATTTATGACACGAAACGATCGGCTAAATCCCTACGCTTATCTGTTACTCCTCTGGGGCGGCCTAGCACTTATTCCCGCCGCGCTCTATCTGGGTGGCCTCAGCCTATTTCCCTGGATCGAGCTAGACTCCATCAAGGCGCAGCTACTCTATGGCTTAACCAGCCTGGGAACTGCGCCCTATGGCATACTCACTGTACTTGCCCTGCTGCTCATCTGTTATCTGTTACTGCCGCGAAAACAGCTAGTGCCACTGCTGCTCAGCGTTAGCCTGGCCATGGGGATCGGCCTGGTGCTCAATCATTTTCTCAAGCCCTACTTCGGCCATCCCAGACCCAATGTCCAGCTGTTGGCAGACACTCAGGGGCTGTCCCTAAGTGATTTTTATCAGGCCAGTGCATCGGCGCGGCGCACCTTGATGGCGCAAGAGATGACTAAACTGACGGAGCAGACGGAGCTATCCCTCTCCCCCCAAATAGCCCAGCACTGGCAACATGAAGTAGGCTTCTCGTTTCCCTCCGGCCACACCCTGTTTGCCGTGACGCTTGCCTTAGTCGTCAGCTATTTTTTGTTGTCCGCGCAGCAGTTTTTATTCACGTCTCTGTTATGCTTATGGGCGCTGGCCATGGGATTTAGCCGCATGTTACTCGGCATGCATTGGCCCCAGGATGTCTTGGCCGCCACCCTGCTTGGCGGCGCTATCGCCCTGTTCTCCCTGCTGAGCATTGAGAGATGGCGCGCCATCAGGCAAGACTAGGGCCTGTTTATCTTTCGCGTTCATTTTTGCAGGGTTCATCTTGAGCCAAAATTTGTTCTCAAAAGGTCAACAGACCCTAACATTTCACTTTTATCTGCCGACAAAGATGACAAGACTACAACTCGATAAGACCGACATTCAGATCCTCAAGTTATTACAGGCCCAGGGGCGCATGGCCAACCAAGATCTGGCGGCCAGTGTCGGCCTGTCGCCCTCCCCCTGCTCGCGCCGGGTCAAGGCGATGGAGGAGGCCGGTATTATCGCCGGCTATGCCGCCATGGTCGATGCGCCCTACTTTCAGCTGACCCTGACCGCCTATGTGCAGGTGCGCCTGGAGAAGCATACCCAAGCCATACTCGATGCATTCGAACAGGCCATAGATGCCTATGATGAAGTGCTCGAATGCGCCCTGCTCACGGGTAGCGACGCCGACTACCAGCTCAAGGTCTTGGTCAGAGACATGGATGCCTTCAAACATTTCCTGCTGGAGAAGCTCACCAGTAATCCGCATATCGCCGGCATTCGCTCAAGCTTCGTGCTCAAGCAGGTCAAGAACCGCACCGCTATTCCGCTACCCGAACTCGAGGCTCAGGACGATAAAGCTTGATAAATTGCACAAATTTCCATTTTTTTGACCACGCAATTCGATTGCGTCAAGGCCTTCCTCAGCAAAGGTGAAGCAATAATTTCCCACCAAAAAGCCTTTTGATGAAATTTTTCATCATAAAAAGGCAATTTCGAGACAAAATAATAAAGTAACAACCTGTAAAGGCGCTATTTCTCACCCTTGACCGACTAAAATAAAGCACTATGATGCGCCCTCTTTAGCACCTGGGTAAGAAATAAATGAGCACAAAAGATGTAGGGCATTTCAGCTCACGTATAGGCTTTATCATGGCGGCAGCAGGATCGGCCGTTGGCGTCGGTAATATCTGGGGGTTCCCCACCCAGGCGGCAACCCATGGTGGCGGCGCCTTCCTCTTAGTGTATCTGGTGCTGATTTTCTTACTGGGCTACCCCATGTTGGTGGCCGAACTCATGATTGGCCGCCATGGCCAAACCAACCCAGCAGACGCCATGGCCAAACTTGGCAGCAACGCCCTGACTCGCAACCTGGGTAAGACGATTGGCTTCGCCTCTATCCTTACCGCTACCCTCATCTGCACCTTCTACAGCATATTATCGGGCTGGTTTGTCAGCTTCACCCTGGCCCCATTGGCCGAGATGTTGGGAGCAGAAGATATTGCCCACTGGCTAACGAGCTTCTCGCTGGAGCGCAATTTACTCTTCACCTTAATCTTTATCCTCATGGTGATCTTAGTGATCCGCCAAGGCGTGCAGCAGGGGATCGAGGCCTGGTCCAAACGACTCATGCCGCTACTGCTGGGGATCTTGGTATTGGGGGTAGGCTATATTCTGACTCAGCCCGGGGCTGACCAGGGGTTAAGCGCGCTGCTGATACCGGATTTCGACCGGATCTGGGAACCTCAGGTGCTCATAGGTGCCTTGGGGCAGACCTTCTTCTCGCTCACCGTGGGAACCGGCGCCATGATGGTCTATGGCGCCTATTTGAATCAGAAGGAAAATGTCGCCAAGCTGACCGCCTACGTGACACTCACCGACACCAGTGTCGCCTTCCTGGCCGCCTTGATGATCATTCCCGCCATGTATGTGGCGCAGCATAACGGCGTCGCGATATTTGCCGAAGATGGCAGCCTGCTCAACGCCGATACCTTGGTCTTCACCGTGTTACCGGCGCTGTTTGATAGTTTGGGCGGCCTCGCGGGGCAGTCGATCGCCATCGTCTTCTTTATCCTGATGACCATAGCCGGGCTGACATCGGCGATCTCCATCGTCGAAGTGCCCACCAGCTATATGGTGGAAAAGACCAAGATTCCGCGCCACAGCGCCACCTATCTGGTGGGCGGTGCAATCGCCCTGCTGGCGACCATTATGGTATTTAACTTCGACGCCTTGTTTGGCTTAGTGATCACCCTGACTACAGAGCGTGCTCAGCCCTTTATCGCCCTGGGTATCGCCCTGTATACCGGCTGGGTATGGCACAGAAATAGTTTGCTAAACTCAATCGCCGCCCAGGAGGGCGCCAACCTCGACGGCCTCTTCTGGCGCATCTGGCCTGTGTACGTTAAGTATGTCTGCCCAGTGCTAATCCTTGCCATCATATTGCAGCTGTTAACCGCCTAGGATAGAGGCTAGCCAAGTGGCTTTAGGTATATTGCTTGATGATCATCTCGACCACGGTTTGGGTGATCTCATCGAGCTTGGCCTGGCTCGGCAGTGGCTCCCCCTGGATCAGCTGAGGCCAGAAGCAGTAAGCCTTGATCACGGCCGTAAACTGAACCACTAGAGTCTCGCTATCCTTGGCCTTTAACACGCCGGCATCGATCGCCTGATTAAACCAGTTTGCCAGGGGAGACTCCTGCTTGCTGAACTCAGACATGGCATCTTGGATCAGCTCAGGCTTGTGGATCGCCTCGGCAATGATCACCCTGGCCGTATCGATAAAACCTTTATTGCTTAAAAGCTTAATCTCATGTTGTACCAACTGGGTCAATTGCGAGCTCAGGCTCTTATTTTCGTCGAAGGGCAAAGATTCGAAGGCGCACAGCATCTCCATCATCTCTAGCATGATGGCACTAAACAACGCCTCTTTACTGGGGAAGTGGTTATACACGGTACGCTTGGACACATCGGCACGTTTGGCAATGTCATCCATACTCGCCAGGCTAAATCCCTTGTTTTGAAACTCTACACTGGCTGCCTCTACGATGGCCGCACGTTTCAGCTCCGAGCGAGTTAATTTTTTCTCTTTCATTTTAAATAACTTATTAGGTTTACCTTGGCGAACTTAAATTATTTTACACTTATTAGTTTACTTTTTAAACTAATATTATGTAAACTACACTAGCTAGTTTACATATGGCGATTGCAATGAAACGCAAATATCTCATTTTACTTGGCATCATACTCGGAGGAGGCATGCTGACATCTAACCTAATCAACTCCTCTGCGGCGCCAGCAAGTTTGGCCACTGACACCAAGACTGCGCAAAGTAGCAGAGACTCCGCCGCACACCATAAGCCAGATGGAGGCTACCAAAATACCGCCGCCAACTTCACCGAGAACAGCGGCATGGCATCTATCCTGATGCGCTACCTGATAGAAGAGCGCCGCGATGCCAGTCCATCGAAGGCGATCCCCTTAATGCCACTGACCCGCGAGCGTCTGAGCACACTCCCTGACACCCAGGACAGCGTGATCCGCCTGGGCCATTCGAGCATCTTACTCAAGATATCGGGTCAAACCTGGCTGATCGATCCCGTTTTTAGCAACCGGGCCTCCCCCTTCAGCTTTATTGGCCCCAAACGCTTTCATCAACCGCCCATCAGCCTAACTGACTTGCCCGAGATCGACGGCGTGCTGATCAGCCACAATCATTACGATCATCTGGACGAGGCCAGCATCAAGCAGCTCCACCACAAGGTAAGGCGTTTCATCGTGCCCCTGGGCGTCGAGCAACACCTCTTTCGTTGGGGCGTGACCAGAGATAAGGTGCAATCGCTAGACTGGTGGCAGAGCGTAACCCTCGATGCTATCAATATCACGGCGACCCCTACCCAACACTTTTCCGGCCGGGGGCTGCTCGACAAGAACCAGGCACTCTGGGCCAGCTATGTCATTCAGTCAGACAGGAGTAAGCTGTTTTTCAGCGGCGACTCGGGCTATTTCGACGGCTTTAAGACCATAGGCGAGCGGTTCGGCCCCTTCGATCTCACCATGATAGAGACAGGAGCCTATGATAAAGACTGGCCCAGCATTCATATGACCCCAGAGCAGAGCCTGCAGGCGCACCTGGATCTGGGTGGGCGTCAGATGATGCCGATCCACAATGGCACCTTCGACCAGGCCTTTCACAGCTGGTATGAGCCCCTTGAGCGAATCGCCACCCTGGCCGCCGATGCCGGTACGCCGCTCGTCACGCCAGTCGCGGGACAGATACTCGACATTCACAACACGCCAGAAAGCGTCGCCTGGTGGCGGGATGAACAGCTCAACTTAGCACGAAACGAATAATCTTCTGCCTTTGAGGCTCGTCACTCGCTTGGCATCAAGGGCTGATTTTTCCTCTGCGATTCGAGATGCTAGAATGGCGACAATAAAAATTTAACCATCAAAATTGTTTTAGGGATTGAAACATAGTGAAAGAAATTTTTGTCTCCATCATTCTATTTGTGGCCTTTATCCTCTATTGGCAGACGCGTGACAGTTCGCTCATCGTCCCTAATCAAGCAGCCGATACACCCAATGCCCCTATCGATACACCTGCTAATGTGACGCCTAACACTGCGAGCCATTCGAAAGCACTCGATGGGCTAAATTACGCCGATTGCCGTAATACGCTTCAATCTGCCAAGGATCTCAAGCAAAAATGGGCCGGAGAGCAAGATTGGGATCAACGACTCGAGCAAGGCTACTCCATAGACGACATTACCCTGGCTATGGCTCACTATCTCAATGCAAACTTTGCAAGCAGCTGGCGAGCCAAACAGCTCAAACATAATTCTCAGCTAAGCCAGGTTAATCGCAGCCTAGGCGAGCAGGTAAAGGCGCTGATACCCGACTTGCCGAGTTTCGTTCGCGTAGAAAAAGCTGTTCCGCAGCCACAACTCGCAAACATAGCTGAGTTAACCCAAGAAGAGGCACTAGCCCTGCTTGGGTCCACAGAGATTTCAATCGATGATCTAAATTGGCTACTGAAACAAGAGGACTTACCTCAAACCCTATTGCTACAAGCACTCAATCAAATCGAAGATATCAACGCTTTACTTGGCTACGGTATTACACAGAATGAAACCTTACATCTTATCGATACCGCAGCCTTTCATGGTCGCAATCAAGTGGTCTCGGCAATACTAAACAAAAGTAGCCAACTGACGAATGATCCCTATCTGGGCACGACCATGGAATATGCCCTTGCAGGCCTCGATTATCGATTCCGTATGAACAAACTCAGCGATGATGAAGCCTTTGTACGCCAGATAGAGATAATCAGACTCCTGCAATCACAGGGGAACCCGGCAAACTTCATTTCGAACACTGAACAGAGTGTTAAAGGATTCTTCCCAAGGCACTTTTACAGTTTCGACGCCCAGCAAATCGCTTTCTTACAGCAAACTCACGATTTAGCCTTGGCTCAAATCCTCCCCAAGCAGGGCCTGAAGTTCGATAAACAGAGCGCCTTAATGCAAGATCTCGAGAAAGAACTCGCAGAGCAGTTAACAACTATTGCACCAGAGTCCGAGCGTAACCAATGTAAGAAAATTGTGGCCCGAGTCGATCAAGAGTGGCAACCTCGGGATCTCAACTTTTTCACCACTAAGCTCACTGAAGAGGGGAAAACTGTAACCAGAGAAGCCCTCAATGAAATAGATCCTATCCTGGCAGACTGTTCTTCAAAGTTTGCACCTAAAGCACTTGGGGTAAGTTACCTTCACGATAGAGAGCTGGAAGATAAGGTCTACGGGTTCGCCCGCGAGAATAAGATCTCTGAGGCCATAAGCGTGTTAGAAGAGGCGCAGCTTAATGAAGCGGAATATCGCCATTTCTTCTATCAACTGCTAGGTTACGACCCCACTTATTTTGTTCCTTTACAGACCAGTCGCCTGCATCAGGAAAGGCTCTCTTATTCGCTGTTATACGACGCCACCAAGAGTAAAATGGTCGACGTTATTGCGCAGGGTATAGATATCGACGAGCTCGATTATTCAGGTAAGAGCCTGCTCGACATAGCGATTACAAAAGAAGATCTTCAACTACTTAATTATCTCATCTCGCAGCACATTCTCTACCCCGAAAGAATGGTTGGACGGGATCCTTTATATCTCTTGTTAGACACGAGTGATCATAGGTTCAATCCGGATCAACTCATGACCTATTTACCGCTTATCATGTCACTCGAGCCGCCAATTCAGCCAGCGCATATCAGGCTAATGGCACTTTTACGGTTAAAATACACAAAATTATATGCTGACATGACCGAGCTATACCCCCAATTAATCGCACCGGAAGACGCACAACTTCCACCGGCAATCTGCTTATATTATTAACCCTGCGTAAAACCGTGAAAAGGCGCCCAACTGGGCGCCTTCGATTCACATTCGATTGACTTGCTATAGCTGTTAACACACCTCACTTGCTACTCATGAAAGTCGACTTTCACCTTCTTAGCATCTTGCTGCAACTCGGCAGGTTTTGGCACATGAATGGCGAGCACACCCTTCTTGTATTGAGCGGTGATCTGGTCAGCGTCGATATTGAAACCTAATGGGATCTGCCGTTGGAATGAACCAAATGAACGCTCTCTGAGGTGATAGCCCTTTTCATCTTTCTCCTGCTCATGACGCTTCTCACCGCTGATGATCAGGTAATTACCGCGGATGTCGACGTCGATATCCTTCTCTTCCATATCGGGTAATTCGGCCTTGATCTCGACATATTCGGCACATTCTTTGACATCTATGGCAGGCATGACCCCCATCTCGGCGCGGGCGTTGGGCCATGTGGTTAACCAGTCTTTAGCAAAATCATCGAATACATTGTCTAACCGCGAATGCAGAGCGGTTCGCGGATCATCTTTATGAAAGATGGAGGGGAAGAAAGATCGCATAACAAGCTCCTTTGTTGGCTGAATCTCCCTAAGGCAAGATTCAGAGGATTTACGAACAGCCCAAAGCGCAAGCCCTCTGGGCTCCCTGATCTAATTTTAGCCCCTTAGTCCCAATTTTGACTGCTGGCAAGGCACTATCTACAGCCGAATTAATCCAGATCAAAACAAGGTGAAAAAGCCTATTTCAAGGCAATATTCGGGCACAAAATATGCCCTCATCACCAAGGGAAAACAACCCCTGAATCAGACAAAACAAAGGCAATATTATTATGAAGTTAGACAAGTTTTTACCTCACCTTTCTCAACAAAATTTTTAAAGACAACCGGGAGAGACTTAGGTATGCTTTGAGTGACACTCTTCAACGAAAAGAATCGTTCATGGACACAGCATCCATCGACAAGGGCGCGGCGTCTGAGCCGTCACCAGCAACCGCCTCAGCACTCACTCAATCAGGCTCTCAGTCAAAATCTCAGCCAGACTCTCAGCTACATAGCCAAGCAAACATTCAGCCCGCTATGCAGGCGCCGAGCACACCAAACCGCACCAGCGTTAAAACACTCGGGCCTTGGTATCGCCGCCTTCATTCTGAGTATTCTCTCGACTCTGCTCATCTTCGCGCTGGTCACCATTGCCGGCGTCCTGGAGGCGACCACGCCCGGTGGCATAGATGAAACCTCTCCCGAGGCGATCATCGTCGGTATGCTGATCTTTGCCTTTATCGGCCTGGCCTTGGTAGGCTTGGGACTGGGGATTGGCGGCCTGAATCAGAAACAACGCAAGAAGATCTTTGCCATACTGGGCACCATATTCTCCTCGGTGACCATAATGGCGACCCTGGCACTCATCACTTATGGCACCACGATAGACTAAATCAAAGGATTTCCCTCTAAACAGGGAGGCGCTAACAACAAAAAAGGGGCCTAAGCCCCTTTTTTAGATTTGCAGTTGGTTTAACGCAGCACTTCCTCTAACGCTCTTAGGCAGAGGGCCACATTTTCGCGTCGCGCCCCGAAGCCCATCAGGCCGATACGCCAGGCCTTACCGGCGAGGGCACCCAGTCCGGCACCTATCTCAAGATTATAGTTTTCAAGCAGCTGCTTACGCACTTCGCCATCGTCGACGCCCTCTGGGATATAGACGGCGTTGAGCTGCGGCAGGCGCGAAGATTCCTCGACCACAAACTTAAGCCCCAGATTTTCCAGTCCATCACGCAGCAAGCCATGCATAGACTGATGACGCGCCCAGGCATTTTCCAGCCCCTCTTCGGCGAGCAGGCGTAGCGACTCATGCAGCGCATACAGGGCATTGACCGGCGCCGTATGGTGATAGCTGCGCTTACCGCCCGCGCCCTGATCGCCACTCCAGTAGCCCATGACCAGGCTCTGATCTAAAAACCAGCTCTGCACCGGCGTCTTACGCGCCTTAAGCTTCTCTACTGCCGCGGGGGAGAATGAAACTGGCGAGAGGCCAGGCACACAGGAGAGACACTTCTGACTACCGGAATAGATGGCATCTATGCCCCACTCGTCTACCCTTAGCTCCACGCCGCCGAGGGAGGTTACCGCATCGACGATAGACAAACAGCCGTGAGCCTTAGCCAGCTGGCACAAACCCTTGGCATCCGACAGCGCCCCGGTCGAGGTCTCGGCATGCACAAAAGCTAAGAACTTGGCATCGGGATGAGCCTTAAGCGCCGCCTCGACATCGCTCAGTGACACAGGCGTGCCCCACTCGTTATCGACCACCACGGCGGTGGCACCGACGCGCTCGACATTCTGGCGCATACGCTCGCCAAATACACCGTTACGGCAGACGATCACCTTCTCGCCCGGCTCGACCAGATTAACGAAACAGGTTTCCATGCCGGCACTGCCAGGAGCCGAGACCGCCAGCGTCATGGCATTTTCAGTTTGAAACGCATATTGGATCAGTGATTTAAGCTCATCCATCATGCCGACAAACAAAGGGTCAAGGTGGCCTATGGTCGGTCTTGCCTGCGCCGCCAATACCTCGGGATAAACATCGGACGGGCCAGGGCCCATCAAGACTCGGCGCGGGGGATTAAAGGGGGTAACTTTGGGTGCTGCTAACATCTCATATCCTCTATCAAGCCTTAGCTTGAGAAGTTAGGGTTAAGGCTAACTGTCGTTTTGTTTTGATGACGAGATGATAAACGCCCCATCATCACCCTACGGATGAACAGTTATTTTCGTGCCATGGCTGGCATCTTATTGCTCTGAATCTGTTGCAAGATAACATAAAAAAAGGCGCTATCGCGCCCTTTAACCGTTAAAGTTTGTCTCTGCTCGCGAAAGCAAAAACGATTATTCGCGATTATCCAGAAACAGCTTATAGGCCGGGCTCTGAGTCTCTTCCTGATAGACGAAACCCAGCTCGGTAAGAAACTGCTGAAAGGCAACGCTATCGCTCTCAGGCACCTCGAAACCGGCCAGCACCCGGCCATAGGCGGCGCCGTGGTTACGGTAATGAAACAGGCTGATGTTCCACTTGCTGCGTAAGGTGGTGAGAAACTTAAACAGGGCGCCAGGATGCTCGGGAAACTCGAAGCTAAACAGACGCTCCTGCAGCGGCTCTGGCGGCAGGCCGCCGACCATGTAGCGCACGTGCAGCTTGGCCGTCTCGTCGTGAGACAGGTCCTGCACCTCGAAGCCATCGCCCTCGAGCCGCGCCACTATCTCGTCGAGCTCAGCCTGGCCATAAGACAGGCGAATGCCGGCAAACACCACCGCCTTCTCACGACTGGAGAAGCGGTAGTTAAACTCTGTCATGGCGCGCTTTTCCAGCAGCTCACAGAAGCGCAGGAAGATCCCCGGACGCTCCGGCACCTTCACCGCCAGAATCGCCTCTTTCTGCTCGCCCAATTCACAGCGCTCGGACACATAACGCAGGCTGTGGAAGTTGACGTTGGCACCACTCAATATGGCCGCCACCTTCTGCCCCTTGCCCTCATCGCCAATATATTTCTTTAGTCCTGCCAGGGAAAGCGCCCCCGCAGGCTCGGCGATGGCACGGGTGTCTTCGAAGATATCCTTCACCGCGGCGCAGATCTCATCCGAAGAGACTGTCACCACCTGATCCACATACTCGCGAGCCAGCCTGAAGGGCTCGGCGCCAATCTGCTTCACCGCCACGCCATCGGCAAACAGGCCCACCTGTGGCAGCACAACCCGCTCGTCTGCCTCCAGCGCCGCCTTGAGGCAGGCCGAGTCTTCCGGCTCTACCCCGATAATCTTTACCTGGGGCATCACCGCCTTATAGTAGGCCGCGATCCCGGCAATTAGGCCGCCACCGCCCACGGGCACAAACACCACCTCGAGATCCCGCTGCTGTTGCAGCATCTCCTGGGCGACCGTGCCTTGCCCGGCGATCACCGCCTCGTCATCGAACGGTGCCACATAGATGCGCCCCTCATCGCGGGCGAGTTGCTGAGCATGCTCGTTGGCCATGTCGAAGGACTGACCATGCAGCACTACCGTACCGCCGAGACGACGCACGGCATCTACCTTGATATCCGGCGTGGTCTGAGGCATGACGATCACCGCGCTGACCCCTCGCGCCGAGGCCGACATGGCGACCCCCTGGGCATGGTTGCCCGCCGAGGCGCACACCACACCGCGCTGACACTCTTCCTGATTCAGCTCGGCGATACGGTTATAGGCGCCGCGCAGTTTGAAGGAGTGCACCGGCTGCATATCTTCACGCTTGAGAAATACCTGACACCCGAGGCGCGCCGACAGCTTATTGAGACTGGAGAGCGGCGTCACCTTGGCGACATCATAGACGGATGACAGCAAGATCTTCTGCAGATAATAGTGCGCGAGATCCAGCTGTGACTGAGAGGCAAGGGCCAACATATTAATCCTCCAGCTTACTGGTATCGCGCACCGCGCCCTTGTCGGCACTGGTGGCGAGCATCGCATAGGCCTTGAGGGCCATGGAGACGGCGCGCTCACGGTTGACCGGCTTCCAGGCCTGCTTGCCACGGGCCAGCATGGCCTGGCGACGCGTCTCGAGCACCTCGTCGCTCACCGCTAGGGTGATAGAGCGTGCAGGGATATCGATCTCGATGCGATCGCCAGTCTCCACCAGGGCTATGGTGCCACCAGCCGCCGCCTCGGGCGATACATGACCGATAGAGAGCCCAGAGGTGCCACCAGAGAAACGGCCGTCGGTGATCAAAGCACATGAGGTGCCCAGCCCCTTAGATTTGAGGTAACTGGTGGGGTAAAGCATCTCCTGCATGCCTGGGCCGCCCTTAGGGCCTTCATAGCGAATCACCACCACATCCCCGGCAACCACCTCACCGCCTAAGATACCGGCCACGGCATCGTCCTGACTCTCATACACCCTGGCATGACCGACGAAGGTGTGGTTGGCCTCATCGACCCCCGCCGTCTTGACGATACAACCATCGACGGCAATATTGCCAGAGAGCACGGCCAGGCCGCCCTCCTGGCTGAAGGCAAACTCTCGGGTGCGGATACAACCCGCTTGACGGTCGACATCCAGGCTCGGCCAGCGGCAACTTTGGCTAAAGGCTTTTGTGGTCGGAATACCCGCAGGACCCGCGGCAAAAAACTGCTGCACCGCCTCATCCTGGCTCTGGGCGATATCATATTTAGCCAGCACCGCCTTGAGGTTCTCACCGGCCACATGGCTGACATCTGTGTGTAACAGCCCAGCTCTGTCCAGCTCACCCAAGATGCCCATCACGCCACCGGCGCGATGCACATCTTCCATATGATACTTAGGGGTCGACGGCGCCACCTTACACAGGTGCGGCACCTGACGCGACAGGCGGTCTATATCGGCCATGGTGAAATCCACCTTGGCCTCCTGCGCCGCCGCCAGCAGGTGCAACACGGTATTGGAAGAACCGCCCATGGCGATATCCAGCGCCATGGCATTCTCAAAGGCCTTAAAACTGGCGATATTGCGCGGCAATGCCGACTCATCGTCATCGCGATAATAGCGGTTGGCCAGCGCTATCACCCGGCGCCCCGCCTCTAGGAAGAGTTCACGGCGATCGGCGTGGGTCGCTAACATCGAACCATTACCCGGTAACGACAGACCAAGGGCCTCGGTCAGACAGTTCATCGAGTTGGCGGTAAACATCCCCGAGCAGGAGCCACAGGTGGGGCAGGCACTGCGCTCTATCTTCTCGCTGTCTTCATCTGAGATACGATCGTCGGCCGCCGCTACCATGGCATCCACCAGATCCAGCTTGATCAATTGATCCGACAGTTTGGTCTTACCGGCCTCCATGGGGCCACCCGAAACAAACACCACTGGGATGTTGAGCCTGAGCGCCGCCATCAACATGCCGGGGGTGATCTTGTCACAGTTAGAGATACAGACCAGGGCATCGGCGCAGTGGGCATTGACCATATACTCGACGCTGTCGGCGATCAGCTCACGCGATGGTAAAGAATAAAGCATGCCGCCATGACCCATGGCGATACCATCATCTACGGCGATAGTGTTGAACTCTTTGGCAATACCGCCCGCCGCTTCGATGGCGCCGGCCACCAGTGAGCCCATATCCTTGAGATGAACATGCCCTGGCACAAACTGGGTAAAGGAGTTGGCAATGGCGACAATCGGCTTGCCAAAGTCGCTATCTTTTACGCCGGTCGCACGCCAGAGGGCACGCGCTCCCGCCATGTTGCGCCCTTGAGTACTGGTAGCTGAACGTAGTTTTGCCATGTCACTTTCCTTCTGTTGCATTAGGTGGCCTGGCCACCTGAGCTGTAATATTGCCCCAGCGGCCAATTGGCGGCCGGGGCTTTAATCTTATCTTATATGCTGTGGTTTGCGCCTTAAAGCGGCTCTAACCAGCCCCACTTATCCTGGGTCTCACCATTAAACAGGCCGAAGAAGCTTGCCTGCAGCGCCGCCGTCACCGGGCCGCGACCACCTGCACCCACCTCGATACGATCGACGCTGCGCACCGGCACTATCTCGGCGGCGGTACCTGTCATGAAGATCTCATCCGCCAGATAGAGAAATTCCCGCGACATAGGCTCTTCGACCACCTCATAACCTTTATCTCTCGCCAGGGTGATGATGGTATCTCGGGTGATCCCCAGCAAGATGGCGGCCGTGGCAGGCGGGGTGTAAAGCTTGTTCTTCTTCACCACAAACAGGTTGGCACCGGCGCCTTCGCTCACCAGACCGTTGACGTCGAGGGCTATCCCCTCGTCGAAGCCGTTACGCTTGGCCTCGGTAGAGATTTGTAAGGAGGATAGATAGTTACCTCCAGCCTTGGCACCGGTAGGTATAGTGTTCGGCGCCAGACGATTCCAGGAGGTCACGGCCACATCGACGCCACGCTCCATGCTGCCCTCACCCAGATAGGCGCCCCAAGGGAAGGCGGCCACCATGAGATCGCACTTGGCATCCTTAGGCGGGGTGATCCCCATGCCCACATCGCCAAAAAACACCAGGGGACGAATGTAGGCGGCATCTAGCTTGTTGCGCTTTACTATGTCGCGGCAGGCCTGCATGGTCTGCTCAAAACTATAGGGCACAGGCATGCGATAGATCTTAGCCGAGTCATACAGGCGCTGCACATGATCGGTTAGGCGAAATCCCGCCGGTCCCTGTGGCGTGTCGTAGACGCGGATCCCCTCGAACACCGAGGTGCCGTAATGCAAGGCATGCGACATCACGTGTACCTTGGCATCTCCCCAAGACATGATCTCTCCATTAAACCAAATCCATTCTGCTGTTTTTGCGGCCATCTTCATCTCACCTGTCTGTTTCGCGTTTAGGCGCTTGCGTGTTGGGGGTATCTTGTCGCCGTTTGTTGAGGCGGTAAGACCTCGCATGCGGTGACATCGATCAATTTGCTTAGCTGATGACTCAGGAGTTCGAGCGCGCGATCGCTCTCGACCACCAAACCGAGTCGGGTAGTACCGTTGTCACCCAGATGCATATCCATCTCGGTGACTCTAAATCCACGGTGACGTGTGACTCGCAGGACACGTTCTACCACCTCGGGTTGCTGGGCTAAGGTTAAGGCTAGGTTATAGATCATGTCTGCTTCTCCATCTCATCCATCATGTCACGGTTACTGGCGCCGGGCGGCACCAAAGGCCATACGTTGTGGGCCTCATCGATTCTTACGTGCAGTAAGAAGGGGCCCTTTGCATTTAACAGCTCGTCGAGCGCCGACTCCACCTCACCCGCCTGGGTGATGGTGCGTCCGGGGATGTCGAAGGCCGAGGCCATGGTGACAAAGTCCGGGTTGTCGGAAAGATCTGTCTCGCTGAAACGCTCTTCGAAAAACAGTTGTTGCCACTGCTTGACCATCCCCAGCTTCTGGTTGTCGATCAGCAGTATCTTGAGCGGGATCTGACGTCGCTTGATGGTGGTCAGCTCCTGCACATTCATCATGAAGGAACCGTCGCCGGAGACGGCCACCACACAGGCGTCGGGTCTGGCGACCTTGGCACCTATGGCCGCCGGCAGTCCAAACCCCATGGTGCCCAGGCCTGCACTGGATAGATGATCTTCCGGGCGTCTAAACCACATGTGCTGGGCGACCCACATCTGATGCTGGCCGACATCACAGGCCACTACGCTATCCTCGGGCAGCTTGGCCGCCAGACGATTAAGCAACTTGGGCGCGAAGATAAGCTCGCCAGGCCTGTCGTAGCACCAGGCATGTTGCGCCTTCAGCGCGGCAACCTCGGCCAGCCAGGGAGCGATATTGAGCGGCTGCGCCAGTGCGGGAAGGATCTGACGCAGGTCTCCGGCCATGGCCACATCCGGGCGCCTTAGCTTACCCAGCTCGGCGATATCGATATCCAAGTGCACCACCTTGGCATGTTCGGCGAAACTGGCTAAACGGCCTGTGACTCTGTCGTCGAAACGGGCGCCGACCACCAGCAGTAGATCGCACTCCTGCACCGCCAGGTTGGCCGCCTTACCGCCGTGCATGCCCAGCATGCCCAGATAGCCAGGATGGTCGTGGGCTATGCTGCCCAGCCCCTTGAGGGTCGCCACCGAAGGCATGCCTGTCTTGTCGATAAAGCCTCTCAGCTGCTCGACCGCACCCGCCATGCCGACACCGCCGCCCACGTAGAGCATGGGGCGCTGGGCCTGATCAATCAGCGCCCTGGCGGCATCAAGTTGGCTGGATTCAACTTCGGGTTCTGGCTGTATCGCTTGCAACGGCGCCTTGTAGTCCAGCAGGGCGATCTGGATATCTTTGGGAATGTCCACCAACACAGGGCCGGGGCGGCCAGAGGCGGCAATTTCGAAGGCACGGTACAGGGTCGGCACTAACTCATCGACATCTGTCACCATGAAGCTGTGCTTGGTACAGGAAAGCGACATGCCGAGCACGTCGATCTCCTGAAACGCATCTGTGCCGATAACTGCGGTAGAGACCTGACCCGTGATGGCCACCAAAGGCACGGAATCGAGCAGGGCATCGGCCAGGGCGGTCACCAGGTTTGTGGCACCTGGGCCCGAAGTGGCGAAACAGACCCCCGTCTTGCCGCTGGCTCTGGCATAGCCCACTGCGGCGAAGGCGGCGCCTTGTTCATGACGGCTGAGCAGATGTTCAACCGGGGCGCCAACCAGGGCATCGTAGATGGGCATAATGGCCCCACCCGGATAGCCAAATACCGTGGTCACGCCGTGCGCGGCCAATGCCTTGATGACGGCGTCTGCGCCTCTGATCTTCTGCCCTTGTTCCATCTGCCCTATCCTGCGTATTTAAGTGTTTTTCTGGGTTAAGCAAGTCATGAGTGCTAAAAACAAAAAACCCCCGGTCCTTTCGGAGCGGGGGTTCTTGTTGCAATCTTGACCTGATTAGGTGTGTCGACGCGCCATGCGATGCCCCCGCTGTGATTGAATAATCACTACGGTAATAATCTCAATAATGAGGAGGGCAGCTTGGTTAAACATGGTGTATCTGTATTTCCTAATCTCTGTTTGCTTAAATTCTGTATCTCGGCCGACTCAATTTAGTCGACCTTTTAATCAATACCACAAAGCCAACGAATAACACAACCAAAACCTGCAACTATCTGTTAAAAGCCCTTTCACAGGCGTCTTGGGCCGCGCTAGCAAGCCAATCAAGACCAGATTTTTCCCTACTCATGTGACTCTTGGGTTTGACTCTTGGGCCGAATCAACTCTTCTGTTTCGAAACTGAGTAAACTCGGCCCAACCACTAAAAAAATCGTGGGTTAATATATTGATAATTAAGATTCTTCTACGATGCGCTTCATCTCTGTCATGTAACCACGAAGCTCGGCACCTATGTACTCTACCGCGGTGTGACGGATAGCATCGTTCACCTCGATCAGACGTAGGTTATCGACACCGTTGCCAGCGTCTTTCAGGCCGCCACCCAGGTACTCGGAAGACATCTGATTCACATAGTCACGCAGCAATGGCACAGCCGCGTGGTTAAATAGGTAACAGCCATATTCGGCGGTATCTGAGATCACCACGTTCATCTCGTACAGACGCTTACGAGCGATGGTGTTGGCGATCAGCGGTGTCTCGTGCAGCGACTCATAGTAGGCCGACTCTTCGACGATACCGGCTGAAACCATGGTATCGAAGGCCAGTTCCACACCCGCCTTGATCATGGCGACCAGGAAGATACCCTTATCGAAGTAGGTCTGCTCGTCGATCGCCTCATCACAGCTAGGGGCATTCTCAAAACCAGTGTCGTTGGTCTCGGCGCGCCATTTTAGCAAGTTGGCATCGTCGTTGGCCCAATCTTCCATCATAGTCTTGGAAAACTCACCGCTGATGATGTCGTCCATGTGCTTCTCAAACAGTGGTTGCAGAATCACTTTGAGCTCTTCGGCCATCTCGAATGCGGCGATCTTGGCGGGATTAGAGAGGCGATCCATCATGTGGGTAATACCACCATGCTTGAGCGCCTCTGTAGTGGTCTCCCAACCTTGCTGGATAAGCTTGGCGGCATAGCCAGGCTCGACACCATCGGCCACCATCTTCTCATAACCCAGGATGGCACCGGTCTGCAGCATGCCACACAAGATGGTCTGCTCACCCATTAAGTCTGACTTCACCTCGGCAATGAAAGAAGAGTGCAGTACGCCGGCGCGATCGCCACCGGTAGCGCTGGCATAAGCCTTAGCCACTTCTAGGCCATCGCCCTTAGGATCGTTTTCAGGGTGAACGGCAATCAGGGTGGGCACACCGAAACCACGCTTGTATTCTTCGCGCACCTCGGTACCCGGACACTTAGGCGCCACCATGATGACAGTGATGTCAGGACGCACCTGCATTCCCTCTTCCACAATGTTGAAGCCGTGAGAATATGAGAGTACCGCGCCCTGCTTCATCAACGGCATCACCGCATTCACGGCGTCCGTGTGCTGCTTGTCTGGGGTCAGGTTAAGCACCAGATCCGCCTCCGGGATCAGCTCTTCGAAGGTACCCACGCGGAAACCGTTGCCGGTCGCTTTCTGGTAGGAAGCACGTTTCTCGGCAATCGCCTGCTCACGCAAAGCGAAGGAGATATTCAGGCCCGAATCGCGCATGTTGAGGCCCTGGTTAAGGCCTTGGGCGCCACAGCCCAGGATGACGATATTCCAGCCCTTGATATAGTCACAGCCTTGACTAAATTCGCTGCGGTCCATAAAACGACACTGGCCAAGTTGCTCTAATTGTTGGCGTAAATTCAGAGAGTTAAAGTAATTAGCCATCAGATTCCCTACCTTTAAAACGAAACCGTTGAATATGGGCTCAACCGCCTTGGCCAAGCTGTGATTGCAATCAACTATAGCCCATGCATTTCATTGCTTAAAATGATATATTCGAAATATCACGTTGCATAAAATGCAATATTCAGCTCAACAACTAGACAATAAGACGAGGCGGGATCTTGGATATTCGTACCATCAAACTCTATCTGCACCTGAGCAACAGCCTGCATTTCGCCCGTACCGCTCAGCAGATGCATGTCAGCCCCTCCACCCTAAGCCGCGCCATGCAGCGCCTGGAAGAAGAGGTGGGCGCCAAGTTGTTCGAGCGCGATAATCGCAGCGTCACCCTCACCAATGCCGGCACCGAGTATCGCCACTTTGCCGAGCAGACCCTAGATAACTGGAGCAAGCTGAAACACAGGCTGGATCCCAAACAAGATCTGCTGCGCGGCCGCCTCAACATCTACTGCTCGGTCACCGCCGCCTACAGTCACCTACCTGCACTGCTGGATCGCTTTCGCAACGAACATCCCATGGTGGAGATCGCGCTGACCACGGGGGACGCCGCCAACGCGGTGGAGATGGTGCGGCAGAACCGCGCCGACATCAGTATCGCCGCCAAGCCCGAGTCCCTGCCAGAATCCTTGCACTTCATCAAGATAGATAATGTGCCGCTGGTGATCATCGCCCCCACCTTCAAATGCGCGGTGCAGGAGCTGCTGACCGAGCCCTATATTCCCTGGGATCGCCTGCCCTTCATCCTGCCGGAGCATGGCCCGGGACGTCTAAGAGTCGAGAATTGGTTCAAGCAGTTAGGGCTCAGTGCCAATGTCTATGCCCAGGTCTCGGGGCAGGAGGCGATCGCCTCCATGGTGGCGCTGGGCTGCGGGGTAAGCATAACCCCGGAGGTGGTGATTCAAAACAGTCCAGTAAAGGACAGAATCCAGCAGCTGGCCTCACCTGTGGCGATCCCCCCCTTCGAGCTCGGCTGTTGCAGTAAGAAGAGCCGCGAAGATGAGCCTGTCATTGCCGCCTTCGTAAAAGAGCTCAACGAGGTCACTTAGCAAAAAGGTTGCACTGTCCAGACCTCTGCTATACTGATTTCATCTACTCATTATCAAGAGGTTAGCTATGATGTCATGGTGCCCAAGGGTCACTCGCTTCTGCTGTGGCTTCTTCTTGTTATTCTTGGCACTTCCCGCGATGGCCACGGCCTCTGTCACCATATGTGTCGAAAATACCGAATTCCCGCCCTTCAACTATTTCGATCGTAACCAGAGCGTAGAGCCCCGCACCATAGGCTATGATATTGACCTACTCAAACTGGCCTTCGACCAGAGCGAGCTAAGCCACAAGGTGGTCGCCCTCCCCTGGAATCGCTGCCTGAAGGAGGTTAAACTGGGTACGGTAGATGCGGCGATGAGCGCCTCACTCAACGGTGAGCGACGCCGGGACTATCTGATCTCCAGCCCTTACTATTTCCTCACACCCAGCTACTACTACCTAAAGACGGACTTCCCCAACGGAGTACAAGTACAGCGTCTTGAGCAGCTCAAAGACTATGGCAGCGTGTGCGGCATTAGAAACTTCAACTACGAAAACTTTGGTCTCAAACCAGACTTTCACATGTTTCAAATACGTAACCTGGCTCACCTTCCCGAGATGCTCATCAAGAAGCGCTGTCAGTTCTTCCTCGCCCGTAAAGAAACTCTCAGCGGCACCTTAGCCATCAATAAGATGGATGACTTTTACGCTCGACTCGCCGGCATATCTGTCCCCGACATCCAACCAGAACCCTTCTACATGCTGATCTCTAAAAACTCGCCTCACAAAGAGACCATCAAGCAGTTGTTCGATACCAAGGTTGATAGCCTAAACAAGGAAGGCAAGTTGCGCCCCCTGCTGGAACACCATCTACAGCTACTGAGACAAGTCCATTGATCGACATTCGATGAGATAACTACAACCCACAGTTTACTTGCGGCCAACTTAGCCTATACTTATACTTAATACCGACATATCAGCCATATGACTCTCAAGCAGTTGGCGAGTCCGACGTAGCCTTAGCCCCAAAAGGTGGCACGTCCATGCCATGGAATGACAAACTCAACGCCAATGTGCAGTACAAGGGGAAGACATGACCGCCTTTGCCATTTTCATCGTACTGATCGGTTTGATGGGACTGCTCGCATCACTCATTCCTACTTATCAGATCTGTCAGCTTAGACCACCACTGACTCAGGGTTGGCATCTTTTGCTATGTATGATTGGCCTGTTCATTTTTGGCTATCTGGGGTTTCTGTGGATGCTGCTCAACCGCGAAACCAGCACCCTAGAAACCGTCGTCTCCCTGGTGTTTTCCGCCGGCGGCGCCTTCGTCTGGCTGGTCGTGAAGATGAGCAAGAAGACCATAGTCAAACTGCAAGACACACTGGAGGATAAACATTACCAGGCCTATCACGACTCTTTGACCGATCTCCCCAATCGCCACATGCTGTATGAAACCATGGAGCGCCTGATCAGAGAAAATGGCTCATCCTTTACCTTTATCATGATGGATCTCAATGATTTCAAGATGATCAACGACAATCTGGGTCATGATGCCGGTGACAAGGTGCTAGAGGTCATCGCCTATCGCATCGAGCGTATCATGCCCCCTCAGGCCTTACCCGCGCGATTAGGGGGAGATGAATTTGCCGTACTCCTCCCCAAGAGCGAACTCGGCCAGGCGCAGCGTCTGGCAGCACAGATCCAGAAGGCGGTGATTGAAGATATTCACTGCGAGGGCCACCTGCTGGCCGTCGGCATCAGCATAGGCATGGCACTCTATCCCCAAGATGGTGACGACAGGAAAACCCTGATGAAGCATGCCGATATCGCCATGTATCGCAGCAAACAAAATAACAGCGACTATGAGACCTTCTCACAGGTGATCGACACGCCTGCCTCCGCCTCTGGGGCAATTCAGCCCTTAAGCTCGAGTAATTCGCTCCTAAACTAGAGTAATTCGCCCTTAAGCAAGAGCATTTAAAGCTCTACGCCCGTGGTCAATGGCAGCGTAGCCTCGACGGGTATGCGCGTCACCAACAGCTGATCCACCTTATAGGCATCGATATCGACCACCTCAAACTTATACCCACCAAAATTGACAAAGTCGGTGCGCTTGGGGATCTTGCGCAGCATAAACATCATGAAGCCGGCGATGGTTTCGTAATTCTGACTCTGGGGAAAGGCCTCGATACCGAAGGCGCGCATCACATCGGTAATGGGTGTCACGCCATCCACCAACCAGGAATCTTTATCCCGGGCGATGATCTGCTCCTCGCTCTCATGGAGTGACCAGGCCCCCATCACGGCGCTCTGCAAGTCGTTGGTCGTCACGATACCGACCACCAGGGCATACTCGTTCATCACCACGGCAAAATCGGCCCTGTGATTCTTAAAATATTCCATCGATTCTGACAGGCTAAGGCTGTCAGGAATGATCAGGCAGTTATGCACCAACGAACTGTCCTTGAGGGTGATGCTCTGACCATTTATCACCCTAATCAGCAGTTCTTTGGCATCCACGACCCCCTTAATGATGTCTAGTTGTCCGTCACACACCAAAAACTTGGTATGGGGATCTTCGGCGATCTTACGTTTGATCACCTCTTCATCATCCTGCAGCAGGAAATAGACCAGGCTCTCGCGCGCCGTCATGGCCGCCGTTACCGGCACGGTCTGCATCTCGAACACATTCTCGATCATCTGCTGCTCATCCTTGTCCAGCACACCAGCTTCGGCGCCGGCATCCATCACCGCATAGATATCGTCCGAGGTTACCTGGTCGTTGCGCGCCGTTGGGATCTGCAGCAGGCGAAAGATGGCATTAGCCAGGCCGTTGAAAATCCATACCAGCGGCGTCAGCAGGCGGATACAGAATATCATCGGCTCCACCAGCACCAGAGCCACCCGCTCAGGCATCGCCATGGCCACTCGCTTGGGCATCAAGTCGGCGATCAGGATAAACAGACTGGTGACTATGATGAAAGACAAGATGAAGCTCAGCTGGCTGAGCCAGGGATCGGCCAACCAGGAGTGCAGACCCGCCTTAATGTAGGGGGTGAAGGCCGACTCACCGACGATACCGCCCATGATAGCGACCGCGTTCAGCCCTATCTGTACCACGGTAAAGAAGCTGCCGGGGTGAGCCTGCAGATGCAACACCCTTTCCGCACGCAGGTCTCCCTCATCGGCCAGCTGACGCAGGCGGATCTTACGCGCCGCAGCCAAGGCGATCTCCGACATGGAAAAGAAACAACTCGTGCCGATTAACAACAAAATAATCAAGATGTTATCTAGTAGACTCATTTTAAACCTAACCTAAACCTCATACAGACCAGCGACGGCCAGGAACTCCCCGTATCAGGGGATAAAGTGACATTACCCCTAAATGATGTAAGCCGTGTGAAACGCCGACAATTATAGTGATCTACGCCTTCAGAAGACGTGATTGAGATTCCACCTCAGGATGCAAGTTTGCGGTAAATTCGCCGCGACAGAATGCGGCTGAAAACATGGAGCACCTTTTATCAGAAATTGGCCAATAGGCAACTAAATTTTGTACAGACAGTCCAAATAATTCATTGCTGCTACACTTATTTAAAAAAGGTTTAATAACAAAAGGATTTGTTTATGGCCATTGCCTGCGTCACCACGCGCGCCAGCCTAGGCGTGGCAGCCCCCGAAGTCACAGTCGAAGTACATCTCAGCAATGGCTTACCCGCCTTCAACCTGGTGGGGCTACCTGAAACCTCGGTCAAGGAAGCCAAAGAGCGTGTGCGCAGCTCCCTGATCAACGCGGGATTCGAGTTCCCACAACGCAGGATAACGGTCAATCTCGCGCCAGCCGATCTGCCCAAGCAGGGTGGCCGCTACGACCTCCCCATCGCCATCGGCATACTGGCGGCCTCCAAACAGATACCCGATACCCACTTAAGGGATCATGAGTTCATCGGCGAGCTGGCTCTCTCCGGACAGATAAGGCCCTGCACCGGCATATTGCCGGTGATCATAGATGCCCGTAAACAGGATAAGGCCTTAGTCCTACCCCTGGACAATCGCGCCGACGCCGAACTGGTGGGCTACCGTAAATGTTTCTTCGCCGCCCACCTACAAGCTTTAGCCCAATACCTGCACGGACAAGCCTCCCTACCAGGGCTAACACAAGATCTAGAGTGGCTCGATACCCAGACAGACACGGACCACAAGTGTCTCAGCGATGTGATCGGCCAGTATCAGGCGAAGCGCGCGCTGGAGATCGCCGCCGCCGGCAATCACAACCTGCTGTTTCTCGGCCCTCCGGGCACGGGCAAGACCATGTTAGCCAGCCGCATGATGCAGCTGCTGCCACCACTGGACTATGATGAGGCGTTAGAGGTCGCCGCCATTCACTCGGTGGCGGGGATAGGCATTCCCATGCAGGCCTTCTATCAACGCCCCTTTCGCAGCCCTCACCACACCAGCTCTGCCATCTCACTGGTGGGCGGCGGCAGCCATCCCAAGCCAGGGGAGATCTCCCTGGCCCATCGCGGCGTGCTCTTCCTCGACGAGGTTGCCGAGTTTCCCCGCAAGGTGCTCGACTGCCTGCGCGAGCCGATGGAGACCGGCGAGGTGGTGATCTCCCGCGCCGCCGCCAAACTCACCTTTGCCAGCCGTTTTCAGCTCATCGCCGCCATGAATCCCAGCCCTTGCGGCGACAGCGCTAACGCCAGGGCCACACAGGATCAGATCCAGCGCTATCTCGCCAGACTGTCGGGCCCCTTCATCGATCGCTTCGATCTCACCATAGAGGTACCGCGTCTGCCCCAGGGCACCCTGACCACAGGTGAACGCGGCGAATCCAGCCGCGACGTTGCCCAGCGGGTACACCAGGCAAGGGAACGCCAACTGAGCCGCGCTGGGGTACTCAACGCCGAGCTGACCGGCAAACAACTCACACAAACGGCAGGATTTAACCTGCAAGATCTCGAGTTTCTCGAGCAGAGCGTTAACCAGCTAGGCCTGTCGGTACGCAGCTATCACAGGCTCCAGCGCGTCGCACGCACCATAGCGGATCTTGAACAGAGTACAGCCGTCGACCGCCGCCACATCGCTCAGGCTCTTGGTTATCGCGCCATGGATCGACTGCTCAATAGCCTAAAGGCGCCTTACTGAGGCTATCGCCAGTTGTTGTACAACAACGACCACCACAATAAGTTCTGCCTTATATAAAACGCCTGCAACCGGCTGTAAAACTGACTGGAAAGACCAATAGCCCCTGGATATATCCATAGGTAAATCAGGGTTATCTGGGCAAGATGAACAGGATAAGATTGAGCAAATGGGCTCAGGCGAGTAACATAGGTCTCCGAATTTTTTATGGGGGCTTTAATGGGCGCGGTGTTATCACTAATAAGAGGCAGCTTGGCATTTAGCTGTTATGTCATCAACACCCTTTTTTGGGTATTACCTATCTTATTGGTAAGTATATTAAAACTTATCCCCATCACGCCGCTACGTACCCTGTGTAGCTACCTGTTGGATCACTGCGCGACCGCCTGGATCAGCGTCAACACCTTTATCGAGCGCCTGTTTCACCGGGTGGATATTCAGGTTGAAGGCGACAAGGATCTCTCCCTCAAAGAGTGGTACATGGTGATCGCCAACCACCAATCCTGGGTCGACATCTTAGTCTTACAGCGCATCTTCAACCATAAGATCCCCTTCTTGAAGTTCTTCCTGAAGCAGGAACTGCTCTACGTGCCTGTGCTTGGCCTCGCCTGGTGGGCGCTGGATTTCCCCTTCATGCGCCGCTACAGCAGCGCTCAGCTACGCAAGAACCCCAAGCTCAGGGGCAAAGATATTGAGATCACCCGTAAGGCCTGTGCCAAGTTTAAGACTAAGCCGGTCAGCGTGATGAATTTTGTCGAGGGCACGCGCTTTAGACCCGAGAAGCATCAGAAGCAAAACTCGGAATTTAACCACCTGCTCAAGCCTAAGGCGGGCGGCATGGCCTTCGCCCTGTCGGCTATGGGTGAGCAGATCCATAAATTGGTCGATGTCACCATCTACTACCCAGATAAAACCCCCAGCTACTGGGACTTAATCTCGGGACAGGTCAAACAGATCCGGGTACACATCAAGGTCAGTGAAATCGCCCCCGAGATGCGCGGCGACTACCTCAACGATCGCGCCTACAAGATCAGTTTTCAGGAACAACTCAATCGTATCTGGCAAGAAAAGGACGCCATGTTAACGAAAATGGCGCAGCAATAACCGCAGATAAGGTGCTTTAGAAAGATGCTAAATTTTTTACCCGGACCCCTACTGTTTGCGCTTAGCCTGACCTTGTTGATCATCAACACTGTGTTGTGGAGTACTTTGATCTGCGTTGGCGGCATAATTAAACTCCTGCTACCGATCGCACTGCTGCGCACCGGGATCACTTACTTGATGAATCGCTGCATGTGGGGCTGGGCCAGCCTCAATGGCGGCATTCTGTTTTTGATCGCCAAGATAGAGTGGGATATCGAAGGGCTTGAAGGACTGAAGAAAGATGGCTGGTACCTGCTGATCAGCAATCATCTCAGCGGGTTCGACATTGCCGCCCTCACCTATGTGCTGCGTAACAACATCCCTATGCTCAAGTTCTTCCTCAAGAAAGAGCTGCTCTATGTGCCATTTCTCGGCCTGGGCTGCTGGGCATTGGACATGCCCTTCATGAACCGTACCAGTGCCAAGCAGCTGCGTAAGAACCCTAAGCTCAAGGGCAAAGACCTGGAAACCACTCGCCGCTCCTGCGAGAAGTTTAAGAGCATTCCCACCTCTATCATCAACTATGTGGAAGGCAGTCGTTTCACCCCGGAGAAGAAGGCGCGTCAACGCTCTCCTTACCGCTACCTGCTGCGTCCCAAGGCAGGCGGCATCGCCTTTACCATCTCGGCCATAGGCGAGCAATTTACCAGCCTACTCAACGTCACCCTGGTCTACCCAGATTCGGCCGACAACACACTATCACAAGTGATGCACGGCAAGGTGAAGCGTATCGTGGTGCGCATCGAATCTATGCCGGTACCCGAGGTCGACGACCAGAGATACTTCAACGACGCCGAGTGTCGCGCTCAGTTCCAGCGTTGGCTCAATGGCGTCTGGCAACAGAAAGATGAGCAGATTCATCAGATCTTGACCCGCTATAACTCAGATCAGCTGATCATCGAAGAGACCCCATCTCTGATTGAGAGTCGCTAATCTTATTGGGTTCGTCGCCTTTTCGGGCGGCGAACCCAAGGTTGTCTACAATGCCAATCCAACAAAGCCCTGAGCCATCCATAAAATGACTAATTAAAGGCTAAAACCCTGGGTTAGACTTAAGTTTTACTGACAGATTGTTGACAATCCATGCCGTCCGCACTAACTTCATTACTCCTCTTATCCCTTAATGAGCAAGCCGATGGCGTTAGACGCATTAAACACCATAGACACTGAGACGCCCGCACTCACCCTGGCGGATAAGGCATTGCAGGCAATCCAAACCAGTATCATTAAGGGAAAGCTCGCCCCCGGCAGTAAGATCAACGAGCAGATGCTCGCCCAGCGATACGGCATCAGTCGCGGCCCCACACGGGAAGCCCTGTTGACCCTGGAGCGTCGCCGCCTCATCGTCAGAATTCCCCACGTCGGCGCCCGCGTCGCTCAGCTGTCGATAGATGAGCTGGGCGATCTCTATCGTCTGCGCAGCGTGTTAGAAGGCATGGCCTGCGAACTGGCCGCGAAGCATATAACTCCCACAGCGCTGATACAGTTGCAGCGTCTGATGGATAGTCAGGAAGAATCACTAGCCAAGGGCGATACCTATTTTCAGCAAGATGGCGATGTGGATTTTCACTACCGCATCATACGCGCGAGCGGTAGCAAACATCTGCAGGAAACCCTCATCGGCAACCTCTATCATCTGCTGCGCATGTATCGCTATCAATGCACCAGCGAGACGCGACCGATCAAGGCGATTGCCGAACACAGACGCATTGTCGAAGCCATTGCCGCTGGTGATGGCGAACTGGCTAGCCTGCTGATGCGCCGTCACATAGAGCAGGGCCGAATCAACACAGAGAAACGACTTAAGGCGCTACAGGCAGAGTAGCAGCAACCAGGTTCATGCCTGCGAACACTCGTTGGCATCGACTCGAAAAGGCCTTGCCCCTCCCTTCCGGCAAGGCCTTTTCTTTATATTAAGCAAGTGTCACTCATCTTTAACGCCAAATTATTGTAAATGTCATAAAATTGACTACAAATTTTAATTAAATGTTAATATACTTGCCTGACTGAATGGCCAAACTAAATGCATAGATATGCACTGGCAGAGAGTAGTCGCTGTGAATCCACTTCATGTTATCGCTAGACAAAAACCAACATCATTATTTCGCTTGGCAGCTTTGCTCGCATTGCCGCTACTTGTCTCCGCCTGTCAGAGCAATGCCGTTACACAGACACCAAGAGACTATCTGGAAGTCACCCCGACTCAGCTAAGCAAGTATTGGGTCATACAGGACAGCACCCTGAATTGGAAAGGTTTGGTAGAACAAAAACAGAGGCTCAACATCAGCTTTGGCATCAATGGGTCGGGGCAGTTGGTGGATCTTGAACTCGACGACTTGACCCTCTCCCCCGAACAGAAACAAGCACTGCTCACCAGATTTAGCCAGCAGAGATTTAACGCCACGGTCTACAACAAGACGGCCCAGCCGGTTCGGGTCTCAGCAACCGTAATGTTTAATTAAAAAGGCGCCTCCTGGGCGCCTTTTCTTTTCATGGGTATAGCTATCATGGGTATAGCTATCATTGGTGTAGCCATCACGGGTATAGCTAGGGGTTAAGGCGCGACGCGCTCAACCTTCTGCATCCAACCTTCGGGGCCCTGACGCTTGCCCTTCTGAATATCCGTCAACACCTGATAGATGCGGCGGGTATGCTCGCCCACCTCACCAGTACCGACCGTCACAACCCTATGGTCTTCGAAGATATAGGAGCCTACAGGCGACACCACGGCAGCAGTACCAAAACCACCGGCCTCGACGATCTCACCGGACTCGATATCGGCGATAAACTTATCCAGCATCACCGTCTCTTGACGCACCTCGCAGCCGAGGGCTTCCCCCAGCTCCATGATAGATTGCGAGGTAATAGACTTCAAAATGGTATCGGTAAATTTAGGTATGATGATGGTGCCATCTTTTAGCACATGGAAGTGGTTCATCGCGCCCACCTCTTCGATCTGCTTGTTGTTGGCGTCGAGATACAACACCTGGGCCGCGCCATATTCTGCCGCCGCCTTGCCCGCTCTCAACGAGGCCGCATAGTTGCCCGCCGCCTTAGAGGCACCTGTGCCGCCCGATACCGCGCGGTGGAAACGTTCGGTGATCAACAGACGAATCGCCTTATCGAAACCATCGGCATAGTAGGCGCCGCTTGGGCTCAGCATGACACAAAAGGTGTACTGCTGGCTCGGACTCACCGACAGTCTATCTTCGGTCGCAAATACGAAGGGACGAATATAGAGGCAGGCCCCTTCCTGCATCGGAAACCATAGCCTATCGACATCGATCAAGGCATTGATACCCGCCAGCTGCATCGCCTCGGGTATAGGCGGAATACAGATCACCTCGCCGCTCAGGTTGAGACGCTCGGCATTCTTATTTAAACGGAAGGTATAGATCTCGCCATCGTCATGCATGAAGGCCTTAGCCCCCTCGAAGATGGATTGACCATAGTGGAGTGCCATGGCACCCGGTGCCATCTCGAATGGTCCGTAAGGAACGATTCTCGGATCCCGCCACTCCCCATCGCGGTAATCCATCAAAAACATATGGTCAGTTCTAAGATTACCGAAGCCCACATTGGCTTCAGGCTTAAACTGCTGTGTTCGGCGTTCAGACGCAGGTTTTAAATTATAATTTATTTGCATTGCATACCACCTTGAATACTGATCTAGCAGACTATGGACGCCCTGCTTTAAAGTCAAGCTCAATGGGGCCTGCCATCAAACTCTTCATTAAAGTGGGAGTACAGATATATAGACAGCTAATCCACCCAAAGCGTTACATCACTTGCTATTCAATTTCACTGCAATGGTGACGTTTACCCATCTCTGCACAAGTATTACAGGAACGCACCCTACCTTCCCCCTTATCTAGAAAGGCGCTGATCTTCTGCGTCATCTCCTGCATCATCTCTTTGGTGATAGGTTTCTGCCAGCGGTATCGATTCATCAGTCGACTGATATGGCGATAACCAGTCTCATCATCGGGAGTAAAGTAATATTCATCCATCAGTTTACTCTCGTATGAAGAGGTCGCTCCCGCCAGAAAGAAATATAGCGATTGCACCAGTTCCTTTACTTCTGCATCGGTTGCATCCAACTCTCCCACGCTAACCGCATGATCAATAGGCTGACGAATACAGCTCCAAAATAAGTTAACTCTATTTCGCAGAACATCAATTTTTTCAGAGCTTGCCAACTGCCAGAACATACTGTTAATTGAAACAACACGCAATATATTAAATATCGGACTTCTTTTAACCACCTCAAAGGTAAATAAAATTGGCAAGACCGCAAGCTGATGAATATTAAGCCGCTGATTTTCCTTAATAAACACAGGAATTCGAGTAGATGTAGTATTTCTTAAAAACAGACAAACTAATACATCTTCTTTCGACTCAAAATATTTATAAAGCGTATTGGTTGAACAACCTGCTTGCTTTGCGATCTGAGCAAAACGAAAAGAAACAACACCCTGATTATCAATTAATTTTTCCGCCTCATCTAGCAGTTGGTTGCATCGCAACGCCTCACAACTATCTTTTGGACAGCGCATATAATCACCATTTAACACTCAACTATTAATCTATTTTATGGCGCTCATACTATTAATATACTTAAAAGAAACATTTTCTTAATCAGCATCACATAAAACTTTCTCCCCCCTAATAAAGTGTGATTTGGCGCATAATTGAAAATTCGCTTAAAAATTATTGTTACCTCAAGTTAATCGGAGGTAACACATGCAAACAAGACGTTCATTTTTAAAACTAGGTGCAGGCGCTGCGGCGGCTGGCGCACTAGTACCCTTCACTGCAAATGCAAGCCCAACAAACATAAAATGGGATGAAGAGCATGAGATCATCATCGTCGGTTCTGGCTTTGCAGGCCTAGCAGCAGCGGTTGAAGCGGGTAAACTCGGTGCCAAAGATGTTGTCGTATTCGAAAAGCTCGGCGTATACGGTGGTAACAGTACCCTAAATGCCGGTCAAGCCTGCTTCGCCAACACAGATCTACAGAAAAAGCTCGGTATCGAAGATAGCGCCGAGCTCATGGTACAAGACCAGCTGAAATCGGGACGCGGCTACGCCAGTGAAGAACTGTTACGCCACAGTGCCGAATTAGGCCCCTACATCTACCAACTCACCAAAGATTGTGGGTGTGTCTACCGCGACCACATTATTAATACCGGCGGTACCAGCGCCACGCGCAGCCACCAAGTCGTCGAACGTAGCGGTTCCGGGTTCATTCGCCCTATGCTTAAAACGGCGCGCAGTTACGGTGTCAAAACCAAGATTCGTCACAAGTTTGAAGGTCTAATCACTGCTGCCGACGGCAAAGTACTGGGTATCAAAGTGCGTCGAGGCTATCACTTCGGTCACGAAGGCTCAGGCGAACTGATCAATGTTCGCGCCTCCAAGGGGGTACTGATTGCAACGGGCGGCTTTGGTGCCAACGTCAGTTTCCGTCAGGCATTAGATCCTAACTTGGGCCCAGAAGTCGGTTGTACTAACGCACGTGGCGCTACCGGCGACGGCCTTATTGCCATGCTTGCCGAAGGTGCCATGCCTGTTCACCTCAGCTTTATTCAATCAGGCCCATGGGCTTCTCCCGATGAAGGCGGATTTGGCTATGGTGCAGGTTTCTCACTCTACAACTTCCCACATTCTATCGCGGTCGATCGCTCTACAGGCCAACGTTTCATGAATGAAACTGCTGATCGCAAGACACGAGCAGACCTCGAGGTACAGCGCCGTGATAAAGATGGCAAGCCTAACCCAGCCCTGCTAATTGCGCCCAAGCATGAGGCTCAAAAAGATCCCTCAATGGAGAATGTGCTGCGCTATAACGTCGCCTGGGAGTTCGACAGCGTCGAAGCAATCGCCAAGCACTTCGATGTACCACTCAAGCCTCTGAAAAAACAGATTGATGATTGGAATACCTATGTCAAAGCGGGCGAAGACCCACAATTTGGCAAACGAATGAACATGAGCACAGGGATTTACCTCAAGGCACCTTTCATCGTGCAACGCCTATGGCCAAAGGTCCACTACTGCCAAGGCGGTATCCAAATCAACACCAAAGCCGAAGTGATTGCCGCCAAAACTGGCGAGAAAATCCCTGGTCTCTATGCCGCTGGCGAAGTGTCAGGTGGAATTCACGGCGTCAGCCGCTTAGGAGGCTGCTCCACACCAGAGTGTATGGCATTCGGCGTTACCGCAGCACGTTCAATCATGAAGGCTTAAGGATTAAACATGAACAAGATCAACGTACTACTTATGCTGGCACTGACTAGCTGTATCGCCCTGTCGGCTCAAGCAAGAGATAAGCGCGACTACCATGACATGGTTTATGACTCAGGCTGTAAGACCTGCCATGACCAAGGCACCAAGCGCTTCCCATCAGATGATGCCTGCCTACAGTGTCACGACATGGGCGACCTAGCCAAGCAGACAGAACGTAAGGGCCATGACGCCAAACAGAATCCTCACGACAGCATGCACTATGGCCAAGAAGCGCCTTGCATGGAATGTCACGGAGAGCACACACCAAAGCAGGCAATCTGCATGGATTGTCACAACTTTGATTACCCAAAATTTAAACACTAAAAAGGCGAATAATAGCCACAGGAAATGATGATGAAAAAACTACTAATCACCTCTGCAATACTGATGACAGGCTGCGCCGTTGCTGCCGATAAACCAGCCGATAAGCCTTGGCACAACGAAAAGCCAACGCTTTCGACCATTAATGCTCCGACTAAGACCATGCCTATGGTGTGTAAGCAGGAGCAGGCAATGGCTTACCTCAAAGAGCTGCAAAGTGGCGAAAAAGATATCTTCTCAGTCAAGTCAAACGACCATGGTGGTAAGGGGGCTAATGACTCAGGCTGGCTAACCTGGACGATTGCCGATCCCGATACACTTATTCCATGTCCTGAAGGCGGCGCCAGTGCAACTGAAGTGGGTATGTGCTGGAAAGAGCTTAACGACGAACCTACTGTTATTGGCTTAGTTCGCGTCGCACCGGGTACGGCCATTCCTCACTATCACAGAGAGATGGAATGTTACTACAACCTTAGCGGTGAAGGCCTAACCTGGGCGCAAGAAAGAATGCAGCCATTCCAACCTGGTGACTACATCGAAATCCCAAGTAAGGCGATGCACTACACACCAAACACCTATGATGATCAGGATCTGATCTACATGTACTGGTTCCCACTCGACGGCAAGTTCTCCACCTTTAAGTATCAATGGCCAAAAGATGTTGGCCCAGGTGAAACCCTGATGTTTGACTTCATCCCATATACCAACTCACACGCCGTCCGTTCAGGTAAAGGCGGCTATGGCTGGGATGTTATCCAGTCATCGAAAAAGTAACGCTTAGTCTTCATTAGGCCAGAGTAAGGGGCCGTTAAGAGCGGCCCCTTAAATAACTATGAAAAAATACATTCTTATCTTTAGCTTACTGTTTAGCAGCAATGTCTTTGCCGATGCACCACAGGCGATCCTATGGAACAGCCTCGCCCCCGGGCCGGCCAAACTTCCGGCTGAAGTCAACATTAATCAGGCGCTCAATGGCAAGCAGGTGGTTATTCCTGGTTTCGTTATTCCTCTGGATACTCTAGAGGGACAAACACGAGACTTTTTATTGTCGCCACGACAAGGTGCCTGTATCCACCGACCACCGCCAGGTCCAAACCAATTGATCCACGTGACATTTGAGCAGCCCATTGCCCTACCTGAGATAGAACAGCCCATCTATATCTCTGGCACTCTCGCGGTGCGCTCAGAAAAGAATGCCTTTGCACAAACGGGTTACTTCATTCAGGGCGATGAAGCGATTCCCTACCCAGTTAAAATCGCCCCTTCGGCATCGAACCACTCACACTGAGCTCGGCACCGCGCAGTAAACCCTATAGGTAAACATGATGAAACAAGCCACACTTTTAAGCTCTAGCATCACACTCGCCCTCGTTCTCGGCAGCGCAAGCACTATCGTCCACGCCGAAGATGGCATCAATGTCGGCGGTGCCGTTCGGGTCAATTACGCTTATAAAGATTATAGTGACGCCTCTAAGGACAAGGGCGGCGACCTGACCTTCGATATGGCGGCCATCAAGTTCAACGGCCAAAAAGGCGACTGGGGTCTGGCGGCGGAATACCGCTTCACCTCCAGCACCGACTACATCAAGTATGGCTATGGCTACTACAATATCGACCCCGACTGGCAGTTGCAGTTTGGTATCAACAAGGTGCCTTTTGGTAACCGTGACTTCATCTCCAACAGCTGGTGGTTCGGCATCCCCTACTACCTGGGCTTCGAAGATGATCATGATGTAGGTATCAAGGCTATCTATGAAAAGAACGGCTGGCACACAGACCTGGCCTTCTACAAGAACCCTGAGTATGGCCCAACAGAAAATAAACGTTACGCCACAGATCTCTACACGGGCACCATCAACGGCACCGAGTACAACAACGAAG
>NZ_JAKEVJ010000160.1:0-1366 GCF_022398425.1 Shewanella sp. Isolate7
CAGTTCCCTAGGCATTACTCACCCGTCCGCCGCTCGTCATCTTCAAAAGCAAGCTTTTGAAATGTTACCGCTCGACTTGCATGTGTTAGGCCTGCCGCCAGCGTTCAATCTGAGCCATGATCAAACTCTTCAATTAAAAGTTTTTCTGCTCCACTCTTTATTCAAAAGGAAGCGACTCAATGAATTCTGATTCATCACTTAGACTCGGAAGAATCTAAGGATGTTTGTACATATTGCTATGGACTCTCATCATTGCATTGAGATTYAAATCGTTTTCGATTAACTCAATACCTGTGAGTGTCCACACAGATTACTTGATAAATTGTTAAAGAGCATTTGCACATCTCGGTAGTTCCGAGTGGCTAGGGCTGCGTATTCTACTCAGCGCGACTAAGGCGTCAAGGCCTTTTCTCAGAATGTTTTATAAATTTGGCTCAAATGCTCAAACATCGAACAATGTGATGAATCCCCCATCAGAAAGGCGACATTTCAATAGACAATAACCTGGCTATCGGCCCCAAACCTCGCTTCATCCCCACCATAGAAGCTAGGGATAGCACAAAAGATAGGACGGAAAGATAGAACAGAAAGATAGGATAATTTAAAGCTTTGCACTGATTAAGCCAAGCCATGATTAATCTAAGTCTTGATTAAGCCGAGTCCTAATTAAGACAAGCCATGATTAAAGCGCAATTTAATGATGCCTGGTAAGCTGGCGTATCGACCATGAAATCTCAAACGATGCTGGGGGCCATGACTGTAGCCATGACTGTATATGTAACCTTTTCACCGATGAGCGCTAAAATAAAGGTCGGCGCCCCCTGCTTGGCAAACATGCTCTCTGCTCGGCAAACATATCGTCATCTAGGCTCCGGCCACGACATAACGGCTCTGCTCTCTCGTTAAAAACCGTGCAGCTCTCTTGAGCATACACGCCACTATCATGAGCATACAGGCATAGACTTAACACCATCAAAGTGTACCTTGATTTATCCTATGGTTACCCTAAACCACAGATATAGCTGCGTTGATGATTTAATTACCTCTTATGACAGCATAGATCTATCTTGAAAAGTCTAAAAAAACCAGTAAGAGTAATTATGCTTCGACTAGGCCTTTGTAGTGGTCAACTAAAATTGGCCACGGTTTTGTATTCAAGCCAATATCTTCGCTCTGACTCATTGGGTGTCAGCCCACCGTTATATTGATGTGGTCTCAGCTGACTGTAATACCCCGTCACATATCGCGAAATTTCACTCTTAGCCTCACCGATATCCCGATAGCCGGTCATCGGTATCCATTCTGTTTTTAAGCTTCTAAAGAAGCGCTCCATCGGGCTGTTGTCCCAGCAGTTTCCTCGTCGACT
>NZ_JAKEVJ010000161.1:0-1362 GCF_022398425.1 Shewanella sp. Isolate7
CTTTGCTTAAATCACTTAACCAGCAAATAGATAAACTTACGGAAAAACTCGATAAGCTCGTAGCCCAGGTCAAAGAATGGCGCGTCAAATCGGAAATATTGACGAGTGTTCCTGGTGTGGGGAAAGTGCTTTCCTACACTCTGCTCAGTGAAATGCCAGAGTTAGGAAAACTAAACCGAAAAGAAATTGCCGCCCTAGTTGGTGTCGCTCCCATGAACCGCGAAAGTGGCTCTTACAAGGGGAAACGCAAGATCCGTGGTGGTCGCCATAGAATACGCACAGTCATGTTTATGGCGATGATGTCAGCCATACAGTGTAATCCTGTTTTTAAGCGCTATTACCAGCGTCTCAAAGCGGCCGGCAAAATGCCGAAAGTAGCACTGCTCGCCTGCATGCGAAAGCTCATCGTGATCTTGAATACCATGCTTAAAAGCGAGGAGCTGTGGTGCGTAAAAAACGGATAAATATATTGACTAAACACCACAGTCACTTGTTAGGTGTTTCGTGGTATAGATTAAGGCTCAATAACCTATCGGCAAAGCTATCACTTTTTCGGCGAAGCAAAAGCGTTTTTTCCTTTTCCAGTTGCCTATTTGCTAAATCTGCAGCACCAATTAAATCAGGGAAAAGTGTCCCACTATGCACGTTCATTGACTCCAAATGCCTCAAAAAGTCATCTCTATTAGACATTGGTATTTTAATTTTATACAACACAGGTGCATGCCCATTTAAATTGAGCACCTTAGGGATGAATTCGTCAATATCTTCCCCGTTAGGCGTAAGTGTGAAAACTCCTCCCTGACTAATAACCCTTTGGTTTTCCTCACACAATGCATCATGGATGAATCTAATACTTTCGTCTTCTGATTCAACTCTATGGTCTTGATTAATATGTAAATCATGAAACGCTACTGGAGAGAATACCCAAAGTGCGTGATACCCAGATTCAGGTAAAGTTTGAGAGATGAGTGAAAAATATAGCGATACATAAGGCGATCTAGACCAATCAAGCAAAGGTGTAGACAAACCAAAGTGCTGACCTAAAGACCACCATTCCATATCATTCAAGCTCGTAGGGCTAGCGCCTCTTCTACCAACAGTGTTAGTCTTAAACCTAGGGAAGATGCGAATAAGTCCCTGATGTGAGATCATAGCTACATAGTAAATCACAGCCATTACCGCCCATGAGCCAACAGTTAACTTTTGCCGATAGTGAGTTTTCCAGCAAGCGCCGCCAGACCCGTAAAGAGATTTTCTTATCTCGGATGGACAACCTGTTACCATGGACTCAACTGCTGGAAGTGATTGAGCCCTTTTATCCAAAAGCGGGCAATGGTCGTCGTCCCTATCCACTGGAAACGA
>NZ_JAKEVJ010000162.1:0-1350 GCF_022398425.1 Shewanella sp. Isolate7
TAGATCACGTGATTTCGTCGTCTTGTGCCAACTCATCTCTAGCCTACGCCTCATATGATGTTCTTATTCATCAGCTCGCAAATTTGCTAGCGGCTTCCTTCAGACCAATCCTCGCGGATAAGCCCTTGCCATTCGCTAGTAGTTAACGTTTAATAACAGTATGTTATTCTCTTTTAGAAAGAGTAACGGTGATCTTCCTACAGAGGACTTTCACCTCATTAGTTCATGCCCATGCTGGGCGTACACAAACTGTTTAAGAGTGATTCGCAACGCGTGGCATTTTTACTATGCGTTGGTTTCAGTGTTTAAGGTGGTATACGGGAGCTTCGGTATTGCGTTGCTCACACCTTAACAGGGCGTTATATTTTTAGGTGAGTTATGAGAAAAGAAGAAATTAATGATGAACTAACGAATCTGGCGTTTAGCTTTTTTTATTGGTTTTCACGGTTTGAATTTGCCCTCAAAGAAAATCGAGTTTTAAAACGAGATGAGCCTGGCAGTAATGCGGAACCTGGTTGGGATAAATTCGTCGAGAAGTACGCTGATTCTTTTACTATCAGTGCTGACTCTCAAAAACTTATAGATTTGAATCCACATAGACAAATTGTGGGCAACAATCAGGAGCTTGAGTGGAAACCAGTAGGTAGAGCTGATTGTAAAAGTGAGCTTTGCCTTGTAGTCCGTTTGCTTAAGGCAGTTAGGAATAACCTGTTTCATGGCGGCAAGCATGGTGCTGAAGGGTGGGATGATCCTGAAAGGACAGAAGAATTACTAACGTCTGGTAAAAATGTCTTAGACCAACTTGTAAAAATGGCGGATTGGGAAGCAGATTATACGCAGTACTATTAAAAATATAACAAGTGACTGTGGTGTTTAGTCAATATATTTATCCGTTTTTTACGCACCACAGCTCCTCGCTTTTAAGCATGGTATTCAAGATCACGATGAGCTTTCGCATGCAGGCGATCAGTGCTACTTTMGGCATTTTGCCAGCCGCTTTGAGACGCTGGTAATAGCGCTTAAAAACAGGATTACACTGTATGGCTGACATCATCGCCATAAACATGACTGTGCGTATTCTRTGGCGACCACCACGGATCCTGCGTTTCCCCTTGTAAGAGCCACTTTCGCGGTTCATGGGAGCGACACCAACTAGGGCGGCAATTTCTTTTCGGTTTAGTTTTCCTAACTCTGGCATTTCACTGAGCAGAGTGTAGGAAAGCACTTTCCCCACACCAGGAACACTCGTCAATATTTCCGATTTGACGCGCCATTCTTTGACCTGGGCTACGAGCTTATCGAGTTTTTCCGTAAGTTTATCTATTTGCTGGTTAAGTGATTTAAGCAAAG
>NZ_JAKEVJ010000163.1:0-1336 GCF_022398425.1 Shewanella sp. Isolate7
CGACTGGGCAGTTCCCTAGGCATTACTCACCCGTCCGCCGCTCGTCATCTTCAAAAGCAAGCTTTTGAAATGTTACCGCTCGACTTGCATGTGTTAGGCCTGCCGCCAGCGTTCAATCTGAGCCATGATCAAACTCTTCAATTAAAAGTTTTTCTGCTCCACTCTTTATTCAAAAGGAAGCGACTCAATGAATTCTGATTCATCACTTAGACTCGGAAGAATCTAAGGATGTTTGTACATATTGCTATGRACTCTCACTATCTCTAGTAAAGAATTGCATTGAGATTTAAATCGTTTTYGATTAACTCAATACCTGTGAGTGTCCACACAGATTTCTTGTTTTATCTTGTTAAAGAACGTTCGCCTCATACTGGAGTCCAGCGGGCTAGGGCTGCGTATTCTACGCCCCTCCCTGTCGGCGTCAAGCGCTTTTTTCAAAAAAAACTTTCAAGCGGTTAATTACTGTACTATCGCACTGTAACCACCGGCTTAAAAACTTGAACCGCTTGTTACCTTGACTCGACCAGCTTGCCTACTCGCTTCGCTAAGTAGCGCCGTTTGCCGTGTCAGTGGGAGCGCATTATAGGGAGCCAAATCTTTTGTGCAAGGGCTTTTTTCAATAAAAATGAACTTATTTTTTATACCTGATATAAGCACATCCTTTACACCAATTACGCACACAGTTATCCACAAAGGCATCTGTTCATACGTTTTATCTACCTCATCATTGTCACTGCTGTAGTGGTCAACTAAAATTGGCCACGGTTTTGTATTCAAGCCAATATCTTCGCTCTGACTCATTGGGTGTCAGCCCACCGTTATATTGATGTGGTCTCAGCTGACTGTAATACCCCGTCACATATCGCGAAATTTCACTCTTAGCCTCACCGATATCCCGATATCCCGATAGCCGGTTATCGGTATCCATTCTGTTTTTAAGCTTCTAAAGAAGCGCTCCATCGGGCTGTTGTCCCAGCAGTTTCCTCGTCGACTCATGCTCTGCTTAATCTGATAACGCCAGAGCTGTTGGCGGAAGCGGCGGCTGGTATAGTGGCTTCCTTGGTCACTATGGAACATTAGGTCTTTGGGCCTTCCTCGCGCCTCAAAGGCCATGGTTAGTGCCTTGCTTGTTAGCGCACTATCGGGCGAAAATGACATCGCCCACCCCACCGGTTTACGTGCAAACAAGTCCAGAACAACGGCAAGGTAAGCCCATCGTTTTCCTGTCCACACATAGGTCACATCGCCACACCACACTTGATTGGGAGCCGTCACAGCAAACTGGCGGTCAAGGAGATTAGGGATGGCGACATGCTCCTTGTCTGCCTTTTTGTAG
>NZ_JAKEVJ010000164.1:0-1298 GCF_022398425.1 Shewanella sp. Isolate7
ACATCGTTTCCAGTGGATAGGGACGACGACCATTGCCCGCTTTTGGATAAAAGGGCTCAATCACTTCCAGCAGTTGAGTCCATGGTAATAGGTTGTCCATCCGAGATAAGAAAATCTCTTTACGGGTCTGGCGGCGCTTGCTGGAAAACTCACTATCGGCAAAAGTTAACTGTTGGCTCATGGGCGGTAATGGCTGTGATTTACTATGTAGCTATGATCTCACATCAGGGACTTATTCGCATCTTCCCTTGGTGAGTTTTCAAAACTAATGAAAGAACATCAATATACAGAAAGTTCTGGCTCTGGCTTTTTGCTTTCCGCTTCGACATCTACAAAGCTTGTAGGTAAATACATTGAGAAAGTAATCCTGAAAAACATAGTAGAAGATCCCTTTGGTGAGATTTCCGAGGTCGAGTCAATTAACTACTACACGTGTCAGTTCAACTGGAGCGCCGAATCTAGCTTTATGTATATTTCTGAGCCTCCACGCTCGCTAAGGAAGTTTTCCAATAAGCTTCATGGCCTTACTGGTTTTGGGTTGGTTTTATCTGAGTTAAATGTAGCTCCTGAACGCTGGCTCGGGCTTATTGAGGAGGAGGCTGACAACGTAAGAATTATCCAGATATCCTCGTATGGCATTCGTACTTCCTTGAACTCAACAGCAAAAATAACCGTTTCTGGTACCGCTGATGTCCGAGAAGCTTTTGCTGAGCTGGTTTCTGATAAACGTTACCTGACCGATAGCATTAAGTTTGAAGCTGAGTTTGAAGGAATGACAGTGAAAGGTGAGCTTACCAAGTCAGGTGTTTGTAGGTTAAAGTCACCTAACCTGAACTTCATTCTTGAAAAGCTTAGGAACTCACTGGAGAAATCGACGGTTCATAATCACTAGGGGCAGTTTCTTTTTGATGGAAGACGCCTGTCTCCTCCTCTGCTTTCAACTAATCATGCAAATACGGCGTTGTCTAGGCATTGAGTCTGTTGAATGTAATATGCCCTAACTCAACTTATCCGAAGTGATTGACGTAGATTTCAAAAGCTAAATGATCTCTGTCCGTGCGACCTGAGGTCGTATGAAGCGTTGTTCACCGCTTAACGAGTGAACCATCTGTATCACCAGATGAACCTACGAGCCTGAATAAAGCAGCGGCTCGGACAATGTAACGAAACTTGGCCGTTAGGCTGAGTGGGAAAAGAATCGTGAGAGGACGTTCCTCCTGAAAACCACAATTCGGGTAAGTGCTAGGTAGTCAGTATGATGAACGTATGTGAATCCATTCAAGGTGCGTTATATGATG
>NZ_JAKEVJ010000165.1:0-1293 GCF_022398425.1 Shewanella sp. Isolate7
ATCGTTTCCAGTGGATAGGGACGACGACCATTGCCCGCTTTTGGATAAAAGGGCTCAATCACTTCCAGCAGTTGAGTCCATGGTAATAGGTTGTCCATCCGAGATAAGAAAATCTCTTTACGGGTCTGGCGGCGCTTGCTGGAAAACTCACTATCGGCAAAAGTTAACTGTTGGCTCATGGGCGGTAATGGCTGTGATTTACTATGTAGCTATGATCTCACATCAGGGACTTATTCGCATCTTCCCTAGAAATTTTCATCCATTTCACTCAAATGTTGCAATGCTTAAAAGCTGGGCAGATATACAGTCATATTGAAATCATGACGATTTTTATCCCAACTTCGTGCGCGTTTTCACATTCCAATATAAATAAATATGATTAAAATCATGTGATTATAAAAGCTATAGGTTAGATAATAGGTTTGGGAAACGCGCATGCGCGTTTTTCCGGATGGTATATTTAACAGAATACTGATAAGTTCTTTGCATACAGATAGTTATCTGTGCGCGTTTTCACTGGTCCAACGAGGTAAACGCGCATGCGCACGAATAAGCTGTTATGTGTCTAAGCAGCACGAAGTAAAGGGTATTTCTAATGGGTAATGGAATCGAAATTATTATTGCAATCTTATTACTTATCGCAATTGCACTATTAGGTTTTATGGATAATCGATTACGCAGCAAAAATGCTATATTTATAGCCATTCTTTGCTCGACTCCAATAATTGCAAACCTTTTACAATACTTTCTTGGTATACACTCAAGCATCATTTTCCTTGCAATTTTAATCATATATATAGTCGCAACGAAAAATAATAATAAAACAGCCACATAATCGGGTAGCCGGAGGTATCTAGCCTCCAGCCCCCACACCACCCTGCATGCGGCTCCGCACAGGGCGGTTCATTTAGAACACCTAACTAGTTTTCTGGTTAGGGTAATGAACTGCGATCCATCCATCTCTCAGTGAATATAATCCTGCTTTCTTAAGGAAACTGCGAACAAGTCCTGCAATTTAGGTATCGAGCGAGGTTATGAGCGGCCCGCCTGATTTTTGAACGCTAACTGTTCAATTTTGGCCAATATACTGCCGTTTTACGCCGAATTTCGACCTAATTCCAGGCTGTTCCCGGATTTCAGACAGATCTTGGCTGTCGTCGTAACATCTGGTCTACTTTAAACAGGTTCGCCAAGGTGAATAGCATGGCTAACTGTGAGTCATTTTTCGTCAGCCCTTTATAGCGTGCTTTGATAAAGCCGAACTGACATTTGATGATCCGAAACGGGTGTTCT
>NZ_JAKEVJ010000166.1:0-1264 GCF_022398425.1 Shewanella sp. Isolate7
ACGCCGACATTGATTTCAGTTTGGTTTTTATGGTTGTTCATTATAAGCTTACTCTGCCTTGCTATACGGGCTCGAGGCCCCAATGACTGTTCGAGTTATTGCTAGGAGTTATGCAGCGCTACCCACTTGTTACCGGTCTCTCGTAAGAGGAGCCGCCATTCAATCGAGCTACTGCATAAAGACCCTCAACGGCCATTGAGGGTGGGCCTCCAATTTACCCTAAAATGGAACGGGATTAACCATACAAACTGTTTAAGAGTGATTCGCAACGCGTGGCATTTTTACCATGCGTTGGTTTTAGTGATTAAGGTGGTTTTCGGCGGCTCTTGTATTGCGTTGCTCACACCTTAACAGGGCGTTATATTTTTATTTGAATTCATAGGATTATAAATTATGCATCAAAAGATTCTTCGATTCAGAGTTTCTTTATCGGGAAGCGAACCGGAAATTTGGCGAGAAATTGATGTGCCAGATCATTACAACTTCTGGGAATTGCATGTTGCTATTCAAGATGCAATGGGTTGGCTTGATTACCATTTACATGAATTTTCTCCAAGAAAAGCTGGTCCTACAAAAGGTAAGCGGATCGGCCTTCCCGAGTCAGAGCATGATGAAAGTATAATTGCAGGTTGGGAACTTTCAGCAAAAAAATATTTCACATCACTGGGCAATACTATTGATTATGTTTATGATTTTGGTGATAGTTGGCATCACGAAATCACTTTGGTTGGTATGTTTTTAGCTCCCTTAGATTCTACTTTTCCTCAATGCTTAGACGGAAAAATGGCTTGTCCACCAGAAGATAGTGGTGGCTTATATGGTTATCAGAGTGTGTTAGAAATATTGTCCGATCAAAGCCATGAGGAATATGTCGATACAGTTGAATGGCTGAAAAATCATGCAAAAAATTATTGGCCATACGACCAGCATGCGTTTAGCCCGAAAAAAGTCGAATTTTCAGACCCTTATCTACGCTGGTGTAATGCATTTAATCAGCCCTATCAGCCGTAAAAATATAATCGGGTAGCCGGAGGTATCTAGCCTCCAGCCCCCACACCACCCTGCATGCGGCTCCGCACAGGGCGGTTCATTTAGAACACCTAACTAGCTTTCTGGTTAGGATAATGAATTGCGATCCATCCATCTCTTAGTGAATATAATCCTGCTTTCTTTAGATACTCATTACTCAGTGCTTGCTGTATTCCTGGTGTCTTCGAGCTCCTCCATGGGCCTTTACTTGTGATACCACAGGCGACAGCTGCTT
>NZ_JAKEVJ010000167.1:0-1258 GCF_022398425.1 Shewanella sp. Isolate7
GCTATAACCTTAGACTTAAAATAAGCTGGGTGAGAATAGAAAAAGGCGCCCAAGGCGCCTTTTTTATATGTATCTTTGTCCGAAATGGTCAAATAGCTCTGCTTAAAAAACCAAGCCTACATAACTCGGCTTAAATATCTTCCATTCTCAGACTGCTGTGTACAAGACGTTGCTGCTGAATCTTCTCGACCCGCACCAGATCGTTAAGGGCGTTCTTCACATCCCCCGGCACAGAGGATTCCGCCGTCTTCTCAAACAGACCGATCAGACGGTTGTCGAGATCCAGGTGTAGCTCAAGCAGATCATCTTCATTCATGTTGGCTGCTGGAATCACATCCTGACAACGCTTGATGAAGTCTTCAAACACAATGTCGTTGTACCAGAGTTCCAGCAGACGGCTTGGCGCCTCTTCGATGTAGTCATCGATCTTCTTAGACACCTCTTTCTCATGTTGTTGCAAATACTCCAGCATCAATTTCACGCGAGACGAATCTACCGCGCTGTGTAAACGCGCATACAAACGGGCCATTTCCAAGCGACACTTAGAGACATATGCCAACTGTTCATTAAGTTGTTGAAATCTCATTTTTCCTACTCCAATCGATGCCAAGCTTTAGGCGTTAATACTGACTTGATTTCATTATGGGAGTAATTAGCACAGTTTTTTTTGAACAATGTCATAATTTGCGCACTTCTGAAGTCGCTACATTAGACAAGCTTAAAGAATTTTATCTCACATCACGCTAATGACAATTTTGTGATCTTCACGCCGATAAAGAGCCAATAATCGTTAACTTAAAGGCTCTGGCAATAGATAAAACGACAAAACACTCATCAAAATTACTCTTCAATAGTGCATAGAAATTCACCAAGACCAAAATCTTTGGCACCTAAGCGCGTTCGAAGATGAATGAAGGATAAAGAATATGGGTTGCAGACAGAAACAAAGAGCCAACTGAGCTAATGTCGCATAGGGACAATACACGTAAACAGCGGGATAGATATTAACTGTGTAGTGGTCAACTAAAATTGGCCACGGTTTTGTATTCAAGCCAGTATCTTCGCTCTGACTCATTGGGTGTCAGCCCACCGTTATATTGATGTGGTCTCAGCTGACTGTAATACCCCGTCACATATCGTGAAATTTCACTCTTAGCCTCACCGATATCCCGATAGCCGGTCATCGGTATCCATTCTGTTTTTAAGCTTCTAAAGAAGCGCTCCATCGGGCTGTTGTCCCAGCAGTTTCCTCGTCGAC
>NZ_JAKEVJ010000168.1:0-1223 GCF_022398425.1 Shewanella sp. Isolate7
CGGGCCTTGTACACACCGCCCGTCACACCATGGGAGTGGGCTGCACCAGAAGTAGATAGCTTAACCTTCGGGAGGGCGTTTACCACGGTGTGGTTCATGACTGGGGTGAAGTCGTAACAAGGTAGCCCTAGGGGAACCTGGGGCTGGATCACCTCCTTACCTATACGATGATTTGATACTTGGTCGAAAAATGCTCCTGCATTTTCGACATTCGGTACATCCGTGTACCTTTTGAGTGTTCACACAGATTACTTGATAGAAGATAGAGAAAGATATCGAAAGGTATTTTTGAGGATTTTGATGCCTGAGCAAGGCACTTGATGAGTCTCGCAGGGAGTGTGCATGAGCACATGACCGAGAAACGAAGAAAGTAACGCCGCACAGGGATTAAAAGACCAAAAAGAAATGGGTCTGTAGCTCAGCTGGTTAGAGCGCACCCCTGATAAGGGTGAGGTCGGTGGTTCAAGTCCACTCTGACCCACCAAATCTTCCTTTATACATCGTTGTAAGCTTCGTCGTTTAGCGTGCTAAACGTCCTCAACTTACGCCTTGTCTAACGTCGATTTGGCTTTCCAATCAATCGATTGGGCCTTGATATTTATCTCGCTGCATGTAAATGGGGCTATAGCTCAGCTGGGAGAGCGCCTGCCTTGCACGCAGGAGGTCTGCGGTTCGATCCCGCATAGCTCCACCATTTGCTCTTTGATGAGAGCATGCAGTTTAGGTTAGAGATGCCAAAGATAAATGCAGAATTTATCTTTGGCTTTTTTAAGCCCGGTCGTAATTGTTCCTACAATTATCGACACTTTCTCCTTCCATGGAGATCGCTCTTTAAAAATTTGGAAAGCTGATAGTAATAACCGARAGGTTATTGCGAAAATAATTGAGTTCTCAAAACACACTTTAATCAAGTGACTTGAGTATTCTTTTGGCGAAAGTTGAAACCATTAGTTGCGATGCARCTCAGATGAAACTCATTTGGGTTGTATGGTTAAGTGACTAAGCGTATACGGTGGATGCCTTGGCAGTCAGAGGCGATGAAGGACGTAGTAACTTGCGAAAAGCGTTGGCGAGCTAGTAACAAGCATTTGAGCTAACGATGTCCGAATGGGGAAACCCGGCAGCATAAGCTGTCATCATTAAGTGAATACATAGCTTAATGAGGCGAACGAGGGGAACTGAAACATCTAAGTACCCTTAGGAAAAGAAATCAACCGAGATTC
>NZ_JAKEVJ010000169.1:0-1142 GCF_022398425.1 Shewanella sp. Isolate7
CTAAATACTGAACAAATCCGCTTTACGCTATGGCTCTTCCTGAGTTTCTCGACTAACGAGAACTGTTCAGTGAGTCTGACATCAAGAGAGCCGTAGCCTTTTTTAAAATGGTGTTCTCTTCTTCAATGCGGCGGATTTTCTTCTCCAGCTCACGGATCCGCTGTTGTTCGGGGGTGAGCGGTGCGCCTTTGGGGGATACGCCTTGCTGCTCCTGTCGAAGCTGGTTTACCCATTTACGCATGGCTGAATTACTCACGCCCATCGCGTTTGCAGCCTCAGCTATGCTGTATCCCTGTTTCGTTACCAGCTGCGCAGCTTCTAATTTGAACTCTGCACTGAATGTCGGTCTTGTGTTCTTCATTTCTACCACCTTTTCTCTGGAAGTGAGTCTATCACTTCGTCTATTCAGGTGGCCAAATTCACTATGCCACTACATGGTGGTCCTATCGACCTGGCGATTCAGAAGGGTTATCGACATTTTTTGTAGCACTGTCTCGTGCGAAACAAAGGGCGATATTTTCCTATTGTCAGCAAAGAGGACAAAGAGCCAATGTCGCAGACTTCTATGCATTGTTGGAAGCCGCTGGTGTTCAGGAATATGTGATTCCTCCAAGTGTAGTGGCCACTACTTCATTGGACAACTGTCAGTTGATGCAGCGCAGTCTTGCAGTGAAAAAGAACTAATCAACGATATCAGTTTGCAACTTACGTAACTCGTCTTGCATTTTAATAACTATTAAAATGAAGAAAGGAAAATGCGATCTCTAGATTAGCTTTGACTGATTACGTTTTCTGGGTTGAGCTAATCTCCGTGAAATATGTAGTATAGAATTGAACTTCCGATACACATAAGTCCGACGATAGCCAGAATCAGACGAGGTTTTATATGTGACTTTTCCCCTCATCCTGTGAGATATGCTGTAGCAACTGAATGGCCACGATTTTCTGAGGGGATTACAAGTTCTAAACTTATGTTGTATTATGATAAAATAAGAAGTGAGCAACAAATTATGGAAGTCTTTTTATGAAGAAAACAGTAATGATAACAGGAGCGGGAAGACGCCTGGGTTTCTACTTGTGCAAGGAGTTATCTGAATTGGGTTGGGAGGTATATGCGGTTACTAGAAAGAAAAATATAGAAC
>NZ_JAKEVJ010000017.1:0-52083 GCF_022398425.1 Shewanella sp. Isolate7
ATTTAATACTTAGGTCAAATAAGGCTTTTTGGCGGCGAGAGACAAGGATCAGGATGATGCGTTTTGATGAACAGGTAGCTGTCGTCACAGGAGCGGGGGCTGGCTTAGGACGAGCCTATGCGATCGCCTTAGCCGAGCGCGGTGCGTGCTTGGCCATTATCGATTCGGGTTGTGGCGATAGCCGCTGTCAGACCTATAGTGGTGCCGGCCTCAATAAGACGGCGCGTACCCTGACCGAGCTGGGCGCCGACTGCCTGAGTTTCCATATTGACGTGTGTGACAGTCAGGCGCTTCGCGAAGCGATCGAGACTGTGGTGGCGCGCTGGGGGCGAATCGATATCGCCATTAACAATGCCGGTATTCATGCACCTGTATCCTTCGATACCCTGAGTTTTGATCAATGGCAGCGGCAGCTGGAGGTGGATCTCAACGGCAGCTTCCATCTGACCAAGCTGGTGTGGCCCTTGATGAAGCGGCAAAACTATGGCCGCATCGTGATGACGGCAGGGGCCAGCGGCCTCTATGGCGATATGCATGAGACCCACTACAGTGCTAGCAAGATGGCGCTGGTCGGCCTGGTCAACAGCCTGGCCAAGGAGGGGCGGGACTACAATATCTCGGTCAATACCTTAGTGCCACAGGCGCTGACCGCCATGACCGAGAATCACCTCAGTCCCTTGGTGAAGCCACTGTTTAGCACCTCGTCTGTCAATGCCACGCTACTCTATCTCTGTTCCTCTCATGCCTGTAGTGGCCAACACCTGCTTGCCGCGGCCGGTAGCGTAAGCCATGGGATGTTTGTCGAGTTTCAGCCGCTGCGTATCGTCGAAGATGATTGCAAGCCCGAGGTGATCGCCCTGCGCTGGGATGAGCTGTATCGGGCGCAGCCCTGCCATTACCACGAGAGCGGCGAGGAGCAGGTGACCGCCTGGGCAAGGCGCAGCGCAGCCGAACATCATGTCGACATCGAATAGCCGGCGGTGACAAATTGCTGCAGGAACCGCCAGGAAAGGTCAACAGCGCTAGCAAGATAAGGGGAATCTAAGGTAAGCTTGACGACCAATATTGATGAGTTTCGGTGAGGTTGCATGAGTCAGGTATTAGATGATCTCTTATCCCTGTTATCGCTCGAACAGATAGAGGTCGGCCTCTATCGCGGTCAGAGCCAAGATCTGGGGTTCGGCCATGTGTTTGGCGGACAGGTCATGGGCCAGGCCCTTAGCGCAGCGGCGCAAACCGTCGACAGTGAGCGTCAGGTGCACTCCTTCCACTCCTATTTCTTGCGTGCCGGTGATGAGAAACTGCCCATCGTCTATGACGTGGAAAATATGCGTGACGGTGGCAGCTTTAGTGCCTGCCGAGTGAAGGCGATTCAGAAGGGCAGACCCATCTTCTACATGACCTGCTCCTTCCAAAAGCCCGAGCAAGGCCTGAATCACCAGAGTCAGATGCCCGATGTGCCTGGGCCAGAGGGCTTGCTTAATCAGCAGGAGCTGGCTTCGACACTCAGAGACAAGGTGCCGCGTAAGGTGCTGGAGAAGTTTATGGCGGATTCGCCACTGGAGATGCGTCTGGTGAACCCCTGTAACCCCATGGCACCTAACCAACGCGAGCCCATCAGGCATGTATGGATCCGTGCCAATGGTAAGGTGCCTAACGATCTGTCGGTGCACGAATATCTGCTGGCCTATGCCTCAGACTTTAATTTCCTGGTGACGGCGGCTCAGCCCCATGGCGTCTCCTTCTTAACCCCTGGCATGCGTATGGCGACCATAGACCATGCCATGTGGTTCCACCGTCCGCTGGATCTCAGCCAGTGGTTGCTCTATAGCATAGATAGCCCCAATGCCGGTGGCGGTCGTGGCTTCGTGCGCGGCGAGTTTTACACCCAGAGTGGTGAGCTGGTGGCCTCGGCGACCCAGGAAGGCTTGATTCGATTAACACAGGGATAAATGAAACAGTGAGTGAAAGGTTGAATGTGATGAAGATGAAAATGAAAGCCATATTGGCGTCTTTGCTGCTTATTTTGTTGGCGGGCTGTGTGACGGTAGAGCCTGAGCCGCCGATTTTCGTTAATGGCGCCGCCGGTTATCTGGAGAAGATCAATCTGCCCCAAGGTTGCAGCATTACCATTGCGGTGATCGATCTCGACACCCCGGGCGCCATCATCGCCCAGAAGAGCTTCGATATCGCCAGAGCCCCGGTGCCCTTTAAGTTTGCCTTCGCCCGCGAGACCATAGACAAGAGTGTCAACTATGGCGTGGTCGCCATGATCCAGTATCAGGGCAAGGTGATCTTCCAGACCTACGACAGGTTTCCGGTGATCAATAACGGCAAGTACACCACGGAAGTGGTGATGAAACTAGTCAAGTAGGTCTACTTGATGAAGCGAAGGGAGCCCAAGGGCTCCTTTTTTATGGCGCGTTTTCAGGGGAGCCCTTAGAGGGTGGCCTTCAGGCTCGGCTTTTGAGGATAGGCTTTGTGGATGAAACTTGCGGTTAGCCTTGGCGTATGAGCTTCGGCGTTGGCCTTAGCAATTGGACACCTGGCTATTTGAGCAAGACAACTCGAACAAAGGCAACTTGAACAAAGGCAACTTGAACAAAGGCAACTTGAACAAAGGCAACTCGAACAAAGGCAACTTGAACAAAGGCAACTTGAACAAAGGCAACTCGAACAAAGGCAACTCGAACAAAGGCAATTTGAACAAAGGTAATTTGAGAATAGGCAATTTAAGAATAGGCAACTTGAGTAAATTTCAGTCAAGTGACACCGCCTGAACCTTGATTTAATATATTTTATCCAATAGGGTGAGTTGATAATAATAACAAATCAAGGAAGAACAGATGCAGTTTATCGGCAGTCATCATCTCATCGGCAGTCTGCCCGGTGCCGAAACCCCAGGCTCGTTTGAGTCTTATCGAGAAGCTGATTCCAAGCGTCAGCTCAATACCCACACTAACAAGATCAATGCCGAGAATGATGGCTGGCGTTCGGCCTGGCGAAGCAGCGACGAGCCGCACAATGCCTTTAAGGATAGAAGCTGGCAGCACCAAGACGGCCAAGAGCAGCTCTTTGCCAGCCTGGCTCTGATTAGTCTCGCAATGCTGAGTCTCGCGTCCGGCCTATTAATGATAGGGGCCTAGCAGGAGTCTAGCGGGAGCATTTGCCGCCTCAGGCTAGCACCACGACGCTCGCCAAAACCAAAACTAAAACCAAAACCAAAACCAAAACTAAAACCAAAACCAAAACTAAAACTAAAACTAAAACTAAAACTAAAGCCACATTCTCAGCTACCCCCAGCCGCTCGCCCACTGCCATGCCATTTGCCTGCATTGTTGTGGGGGATAGCGGTGAGTTGCCGACATTAGCTGATAGCTCCATCCATACCCATTTATCTGCTTAGGCGTTGCTGCAAAGATGAGCAAACGCCCAGGCATCTCTTTCTCTCAATGGGCATTCATCGCTGTTTTCAATCTATCAGAATGGTTAACAACTGCGCCGAATTACAGGCCTTTTGGGGTGTTACTAGTTTGTTAATTTCTGAATTTATTTGAGTTCCGCTCGGCTGATCAACAAGTGCTCGATGCGGATATGTGTCACGGAAATTAAAGGGGTATTGTCAATATTTGTTTATTTTGTGTGATCTGGGTCGCGCATAGCTACGCAAAAAGAGGTATTGCTCTAGCTTATTGATTTGGATCAAGAACTCTTAGGTGTTCATCTGGCAGGATACGCGCAAATGTAAGGATTTTGATAATAAAAACAACGTTAACTGTTGTATTAATGGAGTAGTATGATGAAAAAAACTATCGTTTCAGGTCTGATCGCTGCCGCCCTACTGTCTACTGGATTTGCCGCTTCTGCACACCAAGCTGGTGACATCATCGTTCGCGCCGGTGCTGTTACCGTTGCGCCAAATGAATCTAGCCAGGATGTCGTTACACCTGACCTAGGTAACCTAGGTGAGTTTTCTGTTAGCAGTAATACGCAACTAGGCCTGAACTTCGGTTACATGCTGACCGACAACTTTGGTATTGAACTGTTGGCCGCGACTCCCTTTAGCCATGACATCTCGCTAAAAGGTGTTGGTAAAGTGGCTGAGACCAAGCACCTGCCACCTACCTTAGTGGCTCAGTACTACTTCGGTTCGGCCGATTCTAAGCTGCGTCCTTATATCGGTGCCGGTGTGAACTTCACTAACTTCTTCGATAACGAGATCACTAATGATGCAGGCGGACGCCTATCGGATCTAAGCCTGTCAAACTCTTGGGGTCTGGCGGCGCAAGTGGGTATCGACTATCAGGTGAACAACAACTGGTTGGTTAACGCCTCAGTTTGGTATGCGCAAATCAGCACTGACGCCAAGTTTAACTACACCTTCGACAACGCAGGAACCGCAACAACTGTACCTGTGACTATCGAGACAGATATCAATCCTTGGGTTTACATGGTGAGCGTTGGCTACACCTTCTAATCCTCTGGATTACGAATAGAAAAAGGAGCCAATTGGCTCCTTTTTTTGTGCGTTTCTATTCGCCCTCGCTCGTGATTGGGGCTTTACTAATGCGCTTTACTACTGCGCTTTCTTGGCAGCTTTTGCCGCCTTTCGTTCTTCCTTGGTGCGCCAGTGGCGTGTGTTGTAGATAAATTCCGGTAGACACTTGGTTAACCAGGCCACCAGGCGCCAACGCTTGGTGATATAGGCACGTCGCTTGCCCTTCTGCATCGCCTTGATCGCCTGTTGCGCCACCTCATGGGGAGGAGACAGCCAGAGGCGACTCTGCTGCATGGCTGCCTTGTCCAGCAGACCCAGCTGCAGATCTGTGATGGTGATAGGCAGCTTGAGACGCTGGGCATGCATGCTCAGCCCCTCGAGATAGCTGCTGGCGTAGGCCTTGGAGGCATGGTAGGCCACGCTGGGGCCGCCTCTGAGTCCGGCGATGGAGTTGATTGCCGCGAGCTGTCCATAGCCCTGGTCGACAAATAATCTGAATGCCGTATTGCATATGGCGCTATAGCCCTGCACATTGACGGTAATGATATCCTGCTCCAGTGGCCAGGGGAGCGAGGCGTCGTAGCCATTGAGGCCGGTATTGACGATCACCAGATGGGCACCGCCAAGTTGCTGCCAGACGCTCTCCAGTGTGGTGATGATTTCCCTCGGGCTCTCGATCGCCAGCTCATGCAGGCTGACCTGGGTGGGCAGAGACTGGGCAAATTCGGTAAGGGATTCGGTATCTTGTGCTAGAAGTGCCAGTTCCACGCCTTGCTGGGCAAGTTGTTTGGCAATTTCACGGCTAACGAGTGAGCTGGCGCCCACAATTATGGCTGTAGCTTGAGACATGAGGCTATTTCTCAACAAATGGTTCGCCTATGATATGAAGATCTCTGATAGAGAACAAGATTTATAGTATAGACATGTGGACATCCAGAAGTCTTGATGTATGATTAGGAGCAAGAGTATGAACAGATGGTTGAAACCCCTAGCGGCAGTGGCGATGAGTGCGGGCCTGATGACGGCTTGTGCGACCCCAAATGCCAGCGTGGAGATCCAGGGGGAGGTTTGGTTTAAGGAGCGAATCGCCCTACCACCAGCGGCTGTGCTGTCGGTGCAGATCCAGGACGTGTCATTGATGGACGCGCCTGCCGTGGTGTTGGCGGCCTTCGAGCGTGATGATGTGACCACGCCGGCGCCCTTTACCTTTGTCATCCCAAGGGATCAGTTCGAGGCGGGCCATACCTATAGCGTGGGCGCCAAGATAAGCCTGGATGGCAAACTGATGTTTATCAATACTCAATCTTACCCCATAGATTTAGGTGATAGTGCGCCTATCTCTGTGCTAGTACAGCGCGTCGGCGGTTAAGGCAATTCACCGCGCCGCTTGCGACATCTAGCCTAATCTGGGGCTCTGTTAACCAGGTCGAAAGAGGCGCGGTATGCCGGTAAAAATTCCCGATAATCTGCCAGCGGCGGAAATTCTCGAATCAGAAAATATCTTTGTCATGTCCGAGACCCGGGCGGCCAATCAGGATATCAGACCCATGAAGGTGCTGATCCTCAACCTGATGCCAAACAAGATAGAGACAGAAACCCAGCTGCTTAGGCTACTCGGCAATACCCCCTTACAGGTGGATGTGGATCTGCTGCGCATTCACGATAAGGCGTCCAAGCACACCTCTATCGACCATATGAACAATTTCTATCGTGATTTCGAGGCGGTGCGCCACAAGAATTACGATGGTCTGATCATCACCGGCGCGCCGCTAGGGCAGATAGAGTTCGAAGAGGTGACCTATTGGGATCATATACGCGAGATCATCGACTGGTCCCAACAACATGTGACCTCAGTGCTGTTTCTCTGCTGGGCGGCCCACGCGGCCCTGTATCACCTCTACGGTTTGCAGCGAAAGCTGCTCTCGGCCAAGCGTTCCGGCGTGTTTAATCACCAGCGTACTCATAAACATTTTCCTCTGTTGCGGGGGTTTGATGATGAGTTCTTCGCGCCCCATTCCCGCTTCGCCGAGATGAATGTCGAGGATCTCAAGGCCCACAAGGAGCTACAGGTCTTGGCCGAGTCCGATGAGGCCGGCGCCTATTTGGTGTTGAGCCGTAACAACCGCAACCTGTTCGTGATGGGCCATCCGGAATATCAAAAATCGACCCTGGGGGATGAGTATCAGCGGGATCTGGCAGAAGGGCTTAACCCTGCAATACCGAAGAACTATTTTCGCTGTGATGATCCCAGCCAGGCGCCCGTCGCCCGCTGGCATGGTCACGGCAGCCTGCTGGTTAGCAACTGGCTGAATTACTATGTCTACCAGCTGACCCCCTATGATCTCCATGATATGAGCGCCATCACGCCCTGGGAGCATGAGTATAAGGATGGGCAAGACGATGACTAAGCTTGCCGCGCTTATCGAGACGCCAAGGCTCATCATGCGTCAGTTTGTGATGGAGGATGCCGAGGCCGTGTATCATTTCTCCTCAAATCCTGAGGTGGTGCGCTATACCGGTGATGAGGATGCGATCAAGAGCCTGGACGATGCCAGGGGCGTCATAGAAAGCTACTGGCTTGCCGGATACCGCGAACATGGTTTTGCTCGCTACGCCTTGGTCAGCAAGCAGGACGACGAGCTCATTGGCTTTTGCGGCATTAAGTATGAGCCGCTGCTCAATCGTGGTCAGGGTGGGGTGGACATAGGCTATCGCATGTTGCCCGAGTATTGGGGCAAGGGGCTGGCCACCGAGGCCGTTATCGCCTGTTTGCGTTACGCCAGGGAGACCTTAGGCATAAACTGTGTATACGCCGAGGTGATGAAGGAAAATGTCGCGTCCATCCGGGTACTGGAGAAGGCGGGCATGGTGCGAATCGACAGTTATGAGGATCAAGGGGCTGAGCTTCATCTCTACCGCACGGCCTAGTCATAGCTCTGCTGCTTCGGCGAGTAACGCCGGGCTATCCCTACCGCCCAGACGCGCCTAGTCTGGGCGCGCAACTGACATCGAGGGTAAAATGCCAGGACCTTAGGTGACAGCGCTTGAAGCACACGGTCTTAGGCGCTATTTTAGTGAGGACAGTTGATACCTTCATCGAGGCTCAACGGCTCCTAAACCAAGCGCCCGGTGTTCGCCTGACGCATCACCTTAGAGAAAGGATCCTCATGTCAGAGCAACAGCAAGCCGTACTCCTGTTATTGGCACATCCCTCCCAACATAGATCCGAAGTTAACCTGCCCCTGTTTGAACTGGCCAAGACGATACCCGGGGTGACCGCGGTGGATCTCTATGGCGAGTATCCCGAATTTGATATCGACATCGAGCGTGAACAGCAGCGTCTGTTGGCCCACGATGTGGTGATCTTTCAATTTCCCCTCTACTGGTATTCCACGCCCGCCATCCTAAAGGAGTGGCAAGACTTAGTGCTGGAATATGGCTTTGCCTATGGCACAGATGGCAATGCACTCAAGGGAAAACGCTTCTTCTGCGCCATCACGGCAGGGGGCAAGGAGGAGGCCTATCAGGCCGAGGGCTATAATCATTTCACCCTGAGGCAACTCCTGGCGCCCCTTGAGCAGACCGCCAGCCTCTCCGGCATGCGCTACCTGCCGCCATTTGCCTTGTTTGGCGCCCGCACCGCCGTCGAGGATGGCCTGATGGCGCAACACCTCGAGGAGTGGCGTGAGCTCTTGACCGCCTTGGTTGAGGGCAAACTCAATCGCCGCCTGGCCGCCAGGCTTGAGAAGCTAAACGGCCATCTGGATCAGATCATCACGGGGTAAGCACTATGACCAATTATTTCCTGCAAGCCTTCATCTATCTGGTCGCGGCGGTGATCGCCGTGCCCCTGGCGAGGCGCTTTGGTCTGGGCTCGGTACTTGGCTATCTGATCGCCGGGGTGGTGATAGGGCCGGTGATCGGCCTGGTGGGCGAGGAGACCTCGGTCATTCAGCATTTCGCCGAGTTTGGTGTGGTGATGATGCTGTTTGTGGTGGGGCTGGAGCTGGAGCCTAAGATGTTATGGGCCATGCGCCACCGCCTGCTGGGGTTGGGCGGGCTGCAGTTACTGCTGACTACGGGCGCGGTGATGGCCATCGCCCTCTATTTCGGCCAGCAGTTGAGCATTGCCTTCACCATTGGCCTTATCTTCGCTTTGTCGTCGACGGCGATCGTACTACAGACCTTTAATGAGAAGGGGCTCGGTCGCACCGATGGCGGCCGCAACGCCTTCTCGGTGCTGCTGTTTCAGGATATCGCTGTGATCCCCATGCTGGCCTTTATTCCGCTGCTGGCCCTGCCAGAGCTGGTGGAACAGGCGCAGCAGGCGGCCACCCAGATGGCGGCGCTGCATGAGGAGATGAGCCTGGTTGCAGGCCTGCGGCCTTGGGCCTACGCCATGGTGATGGTGGCGGCCATAGGTATACTGGTCGTTGGCGGTCACTATCTTAGTCGCCCCTTGTTTCGTTTCGTGGCCTCATCCGGGGTGAGGGAGATCTTTACCGCCACCGCCCTGATGTTGGTGATCGGCATCGCGGCGCTGATGAGCCTGGTGGCGCTGTCACCTGCGCTGGGAACCTTTCTCGCGGGCGTGGTACTGGCCAACAGCGAGTTTCGCCATGAGCTGGAGTCCAATATCGATCCCTTCAAGGGGCTGTTGCTGGGGCTCTTCTTTATCACGGTCGGTGCCGGCATCGACTTTGGCATTCTGTGGCAGGATCTCGGCCTCATCCTGGGGCTAACCCTTGGGATCATAGTGCTGAAGGCCCTGGTACTCTTGCTGCTCACCCCTGTGTTTAAGATAGGGCAGAGTGACCGTTGGCTGTTTGCCCTGAGCCTGGCCCAGGCCGGGGAGTTCGGCTTCGTGCTGCTCAGTTTCTCTGTGCAAAACCATGTGTTGCCTGGTGAGCTGGCACAGCTGCTGTCACTGGTGGTCGCCCTGAGTATGATGCTGACTCCCGGCCTGTTTATCCTGTTTGAACGTGTGATAGAGCCGAGATATTGCACCAGCGAGGCCGAGCGAGAGGCTGATAACATCGACGAGCACGGCAGCGTGATCATCGCCGGTGTCGGCCGTTTCGGTCAGGTGGTCAATCGCCTGCTCAGCGCCAACGGCATCAAGACGGTCGTGCTGGACCATCAGATTAGCCAGGTGGATATGCTGCGCCGCATCAATGTGAAGAGCTATTTTGGCGATGCGACCCGCCCGGATCTGCTGCATACGGCGGGGATAGAGGAGGCTGCCTTGTTGGTGGTCGCCATGGATAACCGAGACAGCGCGGTTGAGTTGGTGAAGTATGTGAAGCACACCTATCCCAAGGTGAAGGTGCTCGCCCGGGCGTTTGACCGAGGCCATGCCTATCTGCTGCGAGATGCCGGCGCCGACTTTATCCAGAAGGATACCCTGTTGTCGGCGCTGGAGCTGGGCGCCGATGCCATGAAGTGTTTGGGATTTCACCCCTTCCATGTGGAGCAGCAGAAGAACACCTTCAAGCGTATAGAGAAGCGCAGCTCCGACACGCTCTATGGCGCCTGGAAAGATGACAGCAGTGGCGAGCGGTTCGATAACAACTATCGCAAGCTGTTTATCGAGCTGGAGGAGACCATCAAGGCCGCCATGGCGCGGGATCGCAACGACAAGTATGCCATGAGCGAGCGGGGCTGGACGCCGCCGCCCAAGGGGTATGACGAGTTGCTCGATGGTGAGGAGCCGCAGCCATTACGCCCGCCAGAAGAAGAGATTAAGCCTTAAGGGCGGAAAGACTCGGCTGCAGCGCCTCTGGCAGCTCGACATGCACAGGCTGCTTGTCTAGGGGGCAGGTGAAATCCAGGAAGCAGGCGGTGAGCTGCAAGTTAGGATCGCCGGCCTGCGCATCGCCATGTTGTCTGTCGCCCACCACGGGAAAGCCAATGCTGGCCATATGGATGCGGATCTGATGCTTGCGCCCGGTTTCTATCTTGACCTGGACCAGCGACATATCCAGCTCGCCATCATACGCCACTAAGCTGGCGTGGGAGCGCGCCGCCTTGCCATCCACCTGAGTGTCTATGGTCTGGGTTTGTTTGGGAAACGCGCCCTTGACGATCACCCGGTACTGTTTATCCAGCTGGCGCTGCTCGAATTGCGCCGCCAGCGCTGCAGTGGTGGTCTTGCTATGGCCAATGATCACCAGGCCGGTAGCGGCCCTGTCCAGACGATGTATGATAAAGGCGGGACGCTGGGGCGTGAGGTGAGTCTCTACGTAGCGGTTGATGGTGGTGTGATCGCTCCATTTGGAGCCCTGACACAACATGGCGTAGGGCTTATACCAGATGCTGTATTCGCCCTTATCCAGAATAAGCTGGGCTTCTTCCACCTGTTGGGCCAGCACCTTGGGGTTGTAGTAGAGATGGAGCTGATCCCCGACCTTTAGCGGCTTCTTGGCTCGGCGCAGTCGTTGAGTGTATTTGCCCCGGGTGAGCCACACCGCTCCCTTGGCCATCGCCTGCTTGATCTCCTGCTTGGAGAGACCACTCGCCTCGGCCAATAGGGTGCAGGCGTCATTCTGCGTCTGGCTGACCTTGAGGTGATGTTCGACTGGGTGTAGTGTGGGGTCTAGAGGCATGCTGAACTCATCATTTGCGCATTGGAGAGCGCTCGGGTGAAAAACCCCGCCAGTTTACACTATTTTGTCCCCTTGTCGTCGGCGGCAGCTTAATCGGCAAGGGAATTAATCTCATCATAGTTGACCGCCCCTTGGCTGCTATACTCAAGCAAGGTGGCATCAGGGAGGAGCAAGATGCGGCAATTTAGCCTGATGAGGTGGATGACACTGCTCATTAGCCTGTGGATAATCCTTTGCATCAGCATGGCAGCGCGGGCCGAGGTGACAGAGATACGCTACAACCTGTCGACCCATTTTGTCGATCCCAAACAGAGTTATTATATCGACCTGCTGCGCCTGGCGATGGAGAAGAGCCAAGACCAATATGGTGACTACCGCCTGCAGCCGGTGGAGATGGAAATGCCCCAGGGGCGCACCATCAAGCTGGTGGAGCAGGCCAAGCTGGATGTGGTGTGGACCATGACCAGCATGGAGCGTGAGCGCCAGCTGCGGGCGGTTTATTTCCCTCTGCTTAAGGGGTTAATGGGTCACCGTATCGCCATCATACGCACAGAGGATGCGGCGCGTTTTGCCAACATCACCACCATAGAGCAGTTACAGGTGATTCCTGTGGGGCAGGGCAGCGACTGGCCAGACAGCGATGTGTTACAGCGTCATGGTTTTACCCTGGTTCGCGGCGCGGCCCATAATTTGTTGACCATGCTGGAGAAACGCCGTTTCGATTACTTCCTGCGGGCACTGCATGAGCCCTGGGATGAGGTCAGCGACAGGCCTGCGCTCATGGTCGACACCCACTTCGTTGTCATCTATCCCGCGCCACTCTATTTCTTTGTTAGCCCAGACAATCCGGCACTCGCGGAGCGGATCGAATATGGCCTGCGCGCGGCCTTGCTCGATGGCAGCTTCGACGAGCTTTTTTATCATCATGCCATCACAGAAGGTATGCTTGGCCGGGCTAAGCTCGCCGAGCGGCGAGTCTTTCGCTTGGATAATCCATTTTTGTCACAGACAAGTAAGAATCTGCTCAGCGAATCGGCATTGTGGTTCGATTGAGCATGTTGAATTATCTGGCAATTTTTACCAAATTGGCGTCAAATAAGGTCTAGAGTAGCGTTAGTCTGACGGCCTCTATGGGGAGGGGGTATGATCGCAAATGAGCAGATGGTTGCCGTGCTTGAGGCAATGCCGGATCCCGCATTTATTCTGTCCTGTAGCGGCAAGTATGTGGCCGTCTTCGGTGGCAGCGATGCCCGCTATTATCACGATGGTCGCGGTCTGATTGGTAGCTACCTACATGAAGTGATCAAACCCGCTAAGGCCGCCTGGTTTCTGCAAACCATAGACAGGGCACTTTCGAGCCGCCATCTGCTGATCGAAGAGTATGAGCTGAGCAACAAGGATGTGAAGGGGCTCCCCGATGAAGGCCCCGTGGAGCCCATCTGGTTCGAGGGGCGGATCCAGGCGCTGGACTTTCGCGTCGACGGCGAGGAGGTGGTGCTCTGGGTCGCCAGCAATATCTCTAAACGTCATGAGCTCGAGCTTAAGCTCAGAGAGCTGAGCGATACGGATCAGCTCACCGGGTTGTTTAATCGTCGCCATCTCGAGCGTGACTTCGCCCTGCATTTCGATAACTTCAGCGAGCAGGGGATACCGACCACTATCCTGATGTTAGATATCGATAATCTCAAGCAGGTCAACGACGCGAAAGGCCACCAAAAGGGGGATGAGAACATCCTGGCGGTTGCAGAGATCTGCCGCAGTGAGTTTCGCCGAACCGACTATGCCTATCGATTCGGTGGCGATGAATTTGTGGTGGTGCTGCCAGGCCTCATGCCGAGTCAGGCAATGGCCATGGTTGAAGGACTGCATGTAAGTTTTAATCGTGCACTATCTGCCCTGGCGGAGGATGGACTACTGGCGACCATCAGCGTGGGCATGACAGGGATCAAGACCGATGACTTCTCCTACCAGGATACGCTCAAGCGCGCCGACAAGGCGCTTTATCAGGCGAAGGAGCAAGGCAAGAACCAGCTAAGTTATATCCTCTAGTTGCTGCTATTTTTCCGCCTGGCTTTTCCATTAGCCAGGCCCTCGAATCGCCTATGTCGTTTAATGGCGATTGTCATTGGCAAATCAGCCACATGGTCGCACCATGAATACATCACCATAGCTTTAAGCCAGCAGAGGCATCTGCGTCTATCTTCTATAGTTAATATGATGAATCTTTAATGCAAATTTACTTGTTAAGCCCGACAGGCAGCCATACTGTTAAGGGAAACAGGTGCAGCGGAGGCATTATGCAAACACAGATACAGGCACGGATTAAACATTGGTTGAGTCTCGATAGCGACGCCAAGAGTCGCGACGAGATCCAGGCCCTGGTAGATCAAGGCGCGCAGGAGGAGTTGGCGGCAAGGTTTGCCGGACGCCTCACATTCGGCACCGCAGGCATTCGCGGAGTGGTGGGGGCGGGTCCGATGCGGATGAACCGTCTCGTGGTGCAGCAGACCTCTAAGGGCGTCGCCGAATATCTCAAGGCGCAGGTGGAGAATGCCGCCAGCCGCGGGGTGATCATAGGTTACGATGGTCGCCACGATTCCAAACAGTTTGCCGAAGATGCCGCCAGCGTACTCACCGCGGCGGGTTTTAAGGTGTTTTTAACCAGTAAGGTAGCACCTACGCCGCTGGTGGCTTTTTGCGTACTGCATCTGGGGGCGGCGGCCGGTATCGTGGTGACCGCCAGTCATAATCCGCCTCAATACAATGGCTATAAGGTCTACTGGGGCAATGGCGCGCAGATCATTCCCCCCCATGATACGGGCATCGCGGCACGTATCGAGCTGGCGGCCAACTCGCCGGTGGATATGCTGCCCTTGGATGTCGCGATTGAGAGTGGCAAGTTGGTGATGCTCGAAGCGGATTATTATCAGGCCTATCGTCAGGGGGTGTTAGAGGCCGAGGTGCTGCAAAACCATACCCGTCCCGAGCTGGTGAGCCTGGCGTATACCGCCATGCATGGGGTCGGCGCCGAGATGGCCGAGACCCTGCTTAAGGATATCGGCGTCACACAGGTCTACTCGGTAGCGGCCCAGCGCGAGCCCGATGGTGACTTCCCTACGGTCAACTTCCCTAACCCCGAAGAGGCGGGCGCCATGGATCTGGTGATGGCCGAGGCCCATAAACAGGGGGCCATGCTGGCCTGTGCCAACGACCCCGACGCCGACCGCTTTGCGGTGGCGGTGCGCAGACCCGATGCTACGCCAGCGATGCCCGCTAGCCAGGCCTATCAGATGCTGACAGGGGATCAGGTGGGCGTTTTGCTGGGCCACTATCTGCTGTCTCATGCCGGAGACGATCAGCGCCTGCTCTGCTGCACTATCGTCTCCTCCAGCCTGCTGACACGTATCAGCGAGACCAGTGGTGCCCGCTGCGAGACTACGCTGACAGGCTTTAAATGGCTGACCAACGTGGGTATGAGCAAACAGACTCAGGAAAACCGTTTCCTGTTCGCCTATGAAGAGGCGCTGGGTTACACGGTCGGCAGCATGGTGTGGGACAAGGATGGCCTATCGGCGCTGGTGGCCTTCGTGCAGCTGACCGCCGAGCTGGCGGCCAAGGGGGAGACCCTATGGGACAGGCTGGAGAGCATCTATCGTCAGTTTGGCTATTACCTCAACCGTCAGGTGAGTATCGCCCTGAGCGGTGAGCCCGGTGCCCCGACCATAGGTGAGCAGCTAAGGGCGCTAAGCCCAAGTGAGATTGCCGGACGGGCCCTGGTGTCTGTGGATGATATCAGTCTGGGGTTACGCCGCTTTGCCGATGGCCGTGAAGAGGCCATCGACCTGCCACGCAGCGACGTGCTTATTTATCGACTCGAGGGCAATGCCAGGGTGATCGTACGCCCATCGGGCACAGAGCCTAAGGTGAAGTGTTACTACGAGGTGGTCGAGGCCTTTGGCGAGGATGAGGGAATGGATGCGGTGCAGCGCCGCGCCGAGGCGACCATGGAGGACTTCGTCAGCCGTCATCAGGCGGGCTTGCCGAAAGCTTAACCGCGACCTTTCTCGGTTAACTGGCAACTGCCAAATGGTTTTTATCGGCTTGCTACCCTACTGACACCAGGCTGTCAGTAGGGGGGTGTTAAGCTCTTCTTATTGACGAGTGAGGGAGACGTTCAGGCTTGAGCGTCGCATTCGCCAATTAAGGAGAACATGATGCAACAACAGCAAGCACTACAACAGGCACCTTTGGTCTGGGGCGAGATCGCCGTCGAAGATATGGCGCGGGCTAAGGCCTTCTACCAGACTCATTTGGGGGTGAGTTTTCGTGATGAAAACATGTTTGGCATGCAGATGGCCATCTTAGAGACAGAGGCTAAGGATGCGGCCAGCATCGCACTGGTGAAACATGATATGATGCGCCCGAGTCAGCAGGGCAGCATTCTTTACCTTCATCTTAGCGAGCATCTCGCGCCCTTGGTGTCGAAGTTAGCGCAAGACGGTGTCGAGATCCCGGTGCCAGCCATGGCCATCAAGGAGGGGGAGTGCGGCTATTGCTGCGTCATTGTTGACAGTGAAGGTAATCGCGTCGGCCTCTGGGCACCTAATTTGAACGGCTAATTTGAACGGCTAGCCTGAACGACTCGTCAGGATGCCAAGGCGCAGTAAGCAGTGATGGTTTGAGCGCCGACGCCTAGCGAGCTAAATAGGCTAAGGCAAACAACAGAAGGAATTGAGATGAAGACGATAAACCTCGCGCCTAAGGCCTTGGTTGGCATGAGTGTTCGCACCAACAATGGGGCAGAATCTGAGGCGTCGACGCAAAAAATTGCGCCGCTGTGGCAGACCTTTATGGGGCAGTATGGCGAGCAGATCTTCGGCAAGCTGCCTGTGTATGGCGTCTACTATGATTATGCCAGCGACATGGATGGCGATTATAGCGTGATGACAGCCGTCGAGGCTGGCGCCATCGAGCCAGAGGGCGGCGAACTCACCGAGCTCACCCTAGAGGGCGGCAACTACCTCTGTTTTAGTGCCCAAGGCGAGATGCCCCAGGCTGTGATCTCACTCTGGCAGCAGATCTGGGCCTATTTTCAACGCTCCGATTGTCCCTATCGTCGTCAATATCTGACCGATTTCGAGTGTTACTCTCAGGCAGATAGTGTCGATATCTACATCGGCGTCCATGTCGAGGTATAACTTAGCCTACCAGGCCACTCTTTAACTGAGTGGCCTTATCATTTAGGGTTATCCATGCGCCGCGCCGATCGTTTATTTCAAATTGTGCAAATCCTAAGACACAGACGCCTAACCACGGCCAAGCAGCTGGCTGAGCGTCTCGAGGTCTCGAGTCGTACCATCTACCGGGATATTCAGGATCTTTGCCTGTCGGGGATCCCCATCGAAGGTGAGGCCGGCGTCGGCTATTTGCTGCGCCAAGAGGTGAGCGTGCCGCCCTTGATGTTTAACGAGCAGGAGCTGGAGGCGATACAGGTGGGCATGCGTATGGTTCAGGCCCAGGGCGGACACGAGCTGGCCAGCGCCGCCAAGCAGGCGATGATCAAGGTCGAAGCCGTGTTACCCGAGCGACTCAAGGCTTATCAGTCGCTGATGTTTGCCCCCGATTTTTATCGCCATGACCAAGGCTTTATCTTTCTCGACCTGCTGCGCAAGAGTGCCAGAGAGCGGGAATATATTCTGCTGAGCTATCAGGATGTAAACCAGAGTTGCAGCGAGCGACGGGTACGCCCCCTGGCACTCTATTACTGGCAAGGGGTCTGGACCCTGCTGGCCTGGTGCGAGCTGCGTGACGATTTTCGTAATTTCCGCATCGATCGAATGTCGGGCGTGCTGCCGCTCGCCAGCTATTTTCCCCACGCGCCGGGCCAGGAGATGCCTGACTATATCGCCATGATGCAGGCGAAGCATGGGGCAGGCTAAAGGGATACTCTGGTTTAGGTTTAGGTTTAGGCTCAGTTTATGGCTTAAGTAGCGAGTTATTCCGGCAGCAGTGGGCGCATGAAGCTGCGCTCGTAGCGACGAATGAACTTATGCTGCTTGGCGTATTCGAAGGCGGCGATACACTCCCTGTCGTGCTGTGAGGCGTCACGGTATTGCTCGTAGCTCGCAAGCGAAGGAAAGCTGAATAGCGCCAGGGCGATATCATTGGCGCCTTCGCTGGGTAGGAAGTAACCGTGGTGTTGTCCACCGAATTTGGCGACTAAAGGTAGCCAGAGCTTGGCATAGTGCTCAAACTTATCCAGTTGATCCGGATCGATAATATATTTCACGTGACAGGTCACAGCCATCTTAATCACTCCTTAATGTATGACGAAAAACAGTGCCATGCTGAGTAACACCGTTAGCAGGGTGTTGCGGGTAAAGTAGGCGAGCAGCACGGCCACCAGGGCGCAGACCAGATAGCTGTTGTCTAGGCCGATAGCCAGCTGCTGGTCGCGCACGAAGACGATGGGGGCGGCGATGGCCGTTAGTACTGCGGGCGCCGAATACCCGAGAAACTGCAGTGTATTCTTATTCAGACGCAGGGGCAGTTTGGGTTCGAGAAACAGATAACGGCTGAGAAAGATCACCGCCATCATGGAGAGCAGTGTTATCCAGATCATCACACTTGTCTCCCTTTTTCGTCACTGAACTTAGCATAAAACTGGCCACAGGCCATGGCGGTAAGCGAGGCGATAAGCAGCCCGGCCTGTAGGTCCATCAGGGCGCACACCACACTGGTCACCATGGCCACCAGTACAGATACCAGGACAGAGGGGCTCTTCACCGCGGGCACCACTATGGCGATAAAGGTGGCTGCGATGGCAAAATCCAGCCCCAGTGTATCCAGGTTTTCTATCTTATGGCCTAGGGTGATTCCCAGAGCCGTGGCCAGGTTCCAGCCCAGATAGAAGCTGAAACCGCCGCCGAAGGCAAACCAGGGATCTAAGACACGTTGTTTGCCAAGGTTAGCGATAGCAAACAGCTCGTCGGTGAGTAGAAAGCCTAATGTGAGTCGCCATCTTAGGGGCAGTGGACTGATCTGCGGGCGCATCGCCATGCCATAGAGCAGGTGGCGTGAGGTGATCAGTAAGGTGGTGATTAAGATGCTGACCAGGCCAATGCCTGCCTTGATCATCCCCAGGGCGACTAACTGCGCCGCGCCGGCGAAGACCAGCATTGACATCGCCTGGCTCTCGAATGGACTTAAACCGGCATCGATGGCGAAGGAGCCTGCGAGTATGCCCCAGGGGACGACCGCCAGGGTTAAGGGGGATATGGCCAGGGCTCCCTTAAGGGCGGCGCGTATCGGCCTAGTGCCTGGTGCGCTGCTCTGGGTGTCTTGAGGTGTTGGGCCCTTGGCGCCAGTCTGAGCTTCCTGAGTCATCTTGTGTCTATATACCTGTGTCTATATACCTGTGTCTATGTGCCTGTGTCTGGGTGCCTGTTTTTTTATGGGCGTGTGTCTAGGTGCTAATGTCTTGGTGCTTATCTATATGGTGCTAGAGAGATAACTCGACCTTACAAGAAATGGGTTTGCCTGGCTTGTACATTGTTGCGCTCAACTTCTTTAGCGTATTGCCCGGGGGTGACGCCCAGGGCGCGCTTGAAGTGGCGATTGAGGTGGCTCTGATCGTGAAAGCCGCAGCCGAGGGCGACATCAAGTAGCGGCTCGCCTGCACGGATCTTCTGTTTTGCCAGTCGAATGCGACTCTGGATCTGATAGGCGTGGGGTGGCAGGCCGAAGCACTGCTGAAACTGTTTTATTAGGTAATAAGGGCTCATTCCGGCCAGGTTAGCGAGGGCCGTTAGCGACACATCGCTGGCGGGCATATCATCGAGAAACTGCTTAACTAGCGTCAATTGGCGTTGAGCTGTCTTAGCCGTGTCGGCAGGTGGCCGACTGGCACCATGGCGCGTCATCAGCTTCACCATGCTGGTATAGATGAGGCTTTCTCGCAGCAGGGCGTTATCTGAGCCGGTGAGCGTCTCGAAGGTTAGACGTAGCAGGTCGGCCAGGGGCTTATCTTTTACCACAGGTTCGGGAAAGTAGGGGGCTCCTGTGCGCTTAGTGCCTATGGCTGCTGCGATATCCGCAAACTGCTCGGGGAGCGGATACATGGCCCGATAAGACCAGCCATTGTCTGTGGCCGAACGGCCATTATGCACCTCATCGGCATTGACCAAAATGATGCTGTCTTGTGGAGCAACATGATCGCCGCCGGTACGATAAAAACGCTGGGCGCCGGTGTCGATAACCCCCACGGTATAGCCCTCATGGCTATGTCGCGAGAAGTTTTGTTTCTGATAGCTGGCATTCAGTAGCTCTATGCCGCCCAGCTCATCGGCTAGGCTAAAGTGTGCCTGTTCTTTACTGCTGTGCTTGTTCATAGGATTGCTGCTGTGAGCGCGATATATGTCTGATGTTGGCGAGTCGATAAGCTCATCTTAGCCTAAAACTCGCAGCGGCTTTTGTACAAAATTGTCATCCTCTATCGCCGATGCTATGGTCGAGCTTCCTACGAGGTGAAGAACAAGTGCAACCCATGACGCGACAAGCCCCTGTGGTGATCTTCGACGGCAGCTGTAATCTGTGCCACGGCGCGGTGCGATTTATCGTTAGGCGTGACAGACGCCGGCAATTTAAGTTTGCCTCGGTTCAGAGTGAGACGGCCCAGCGGCTATTGGCCGCGCAGGGTATCTTGGTGGATCTTGAGGAGCAGAGCAGCTTCTATCTGCTGGATGAGACAGGCGTGTCGGCTAAGAGCGAGGCGGCATTGGCGGTGGCCAGTCGACTCGATGGCTTCTGGCCCTTGTTGAAGCTATTGAGGTGGTTGCCTCGCTCCTTAAGAGACTGGGTATACAACCAGATTGCCAACCGGCGTTATCGCCTCTTTGGCCGAAGAGCCTGCGCCCTGCCAGAGGATATCGACAGGGACAGGTTTATCGAGTGAACGTTCTCGATTGCACTTTCTAGATTGAGTTATTGAAAACTAGAGGGCCAGCAGCTTAGGCAGGAAGCTGGTATCCAGCTTAGCGATTTCGCGTTGCTCATCCAGCACCTGCTGCAATATCTCGTTGCTAGTCAATGGATTGGCAAGAACCACCCTGAATACCACAGAGGTCTGCTCCAGGTTGTTTGCCGGAATGATACGAGTACGGGAGACGAAGGATTTCCCCTGTTCGCGTTGTCGCTTCTGGATAAATTTGGTCAGGCCATCCAGCAGGGTATTGATCTCACTCACCCGCGCCGCGTCATCCGCCGCTATCGCCTCGGCTAGCAGCAACTGTACTTTGGCCGGTACATAGCGATAGGTCAGCAGGCAGAGTTCTGGCCTTGAGGCCAGCTGAAAATCGGCCTGGGCGGCGATTAGCTCGCCAAAATAGCGCGCCTTCTCCAGGCTGTTGTTGATTAAGATCTCGTAGCCGTCGCGGCCAATGACCTGCAGGCAGGCATGTACCAACATGGCCATGCCCGGACGCGAGCCCTCCAGCGTCTGACTGCCCAGATCCTTAGAGCCCTTGCGCAGAATATATTCGGCGTGGTGTTTGATGGCGTTGGCAAATTCCGGATCTTTAAACAGTACCATGCCGGCGCCCATGGGCACATACATCTGTTTGTGGGCATCGATCGTGACCGAATCGGCGCGCTCTATGCCTGCTAACAGGTGGCGATACTTGTTAGACAGCAGGCTGGCACCGCCCCAGGCGGCGTCCACATGGAAGTGACAACCCAGGCTCTCGGCCAGATCCGCCAGTTCTTCCAACGGGTCGATATTACCGGTTTCGGTTGTCCCGGCCACACCGACGATGGCCATCACCTTGATGTTTTGCGCCTCAAGCCGCTCTGCCGCCTCACGCATCTTGGCCACATCCACCTTGTTGTCGCTCGCGCACGGCACGCTCACTATGTTGTCGCGGCCTATGCCTAACAGATCGGCGGCTTTGCCGAGGGAGTAGTGGCCGCGCGTCGAGACCAGGATAGCCAGATCATCATAGCCATAGTGGCGCAGTGCGCGCATCAGGCCAGATTGGGCGACGCCCTTGAAGTCGCCATCGGGTTTTAACAAGCGGTTACGGGCGATCCACAGCGCCGTGATGTTAGCTACTGTGCCGCCGGAGCAGAAGGCGCCCAGGGAGTGGCTGGCGCTGTGCATCCAGCTTTGATAGAAGGGCTCGTTTTGGCCATAGACCATGTGGTGCATCATCCCTAGCACCTGACGCTCCAGCGGCGTGAAGGCCTTGGAGGTCTCTATCTTCACCAGGTTCTGATTGAGTCCCACCATCATCTTCGACAGCGGCAGCACGAAATAGGGCAGCGCCGAGGTCATGTGACCGATAAAGCTGGGCGCAGAGGTGTGTACGCTGTGGGCGATAAGCGTCTGCATCATCTGTTCGGCATAGTCGGAGACGAAGCTGGGAGCCGCTGGGATCTGATAGGCCTGAAAATCTTTTTCGATCTCGCTCAGTGGCTTCTCGACGGCGACGATATTCTCTTTGAGGAAGCCCATCAGGTTTTCCGACAGGTTTTTCTCTATCTTACCCAGGGTCGAATTCGGTGCTTCGGGCAGAGTGAAAATACGCATCAAGGCCTCTTCTGAGGCGGTCGCTTGTCGTGTCTGTTTTGATGTCATCGAGGCGCGTCGCTTAACTTATGTCTGTTTTGAAATAGAAAAAACAGGCGATCGAAAAAGGGAGCTAACTTTACTGTAAGCTTTATACCGCATCAAGGGGAAAAGTGAAATGGCTGGTGGGCAGGGCGTAAAGCCGTCAGTCCGAACGGAAACAGCCTTGAGCCCAATTGGAAACAGCCTTGAGCAAAACCGGAAACAGCCTTGAGCCAAATTTGAAACGGCCTTGAGCAAAATCGGAACAGCCTTGAGCAAAATCGGAACAGCCTTGAGCCAGATGGGATATAGCCTTTAACAAGAGCGTAAACCGCCCTGAGTCGAGTGAGCCTCAGGGCGGTTGGTTTAATTAAGGTGGCTAACGTCCCAGGCGATACAGACGGGCGACATTGACCGCGCAGCTATAAAGGTTATGGCTGGCGCTGGCCAGCACCTCCTCCAGCGCCATGGCCCTAGGCGTCACCGAGAAGAGCGCCTCGATATCGTTTTCCAACAGTACATTAGCATCGTCGCTGACGCAGCCCGCGATGGCGATCACAGGTATTCCCTGCTTGTTTGCCTCTCGGGTAACGCCCATGGGGGTCTTGCCATGCAGGGTCTGGCTGTCGAGGCGACCTTCGCCCGTGATCACCAGATCCGCGCCCTCGAGATGCTCGCTCAGTTTCACCGTCTCCATGACGATATCTATGCCGGGCCTGAGCTTGGCCTGCAGATAGGCCAGCATCGCAAAGCCCATACCGCCGGCGGCCCCGGCGCCTGGCATGTCGCGGCATTCTTTCAGTCCTGATTTGGCGGTGACTTCGGCGAAGTGACTCAACGCCTTATCCAGTCTGGCAACCATGATCTCATCGGCGCCTTTCTGTGGCCCGAAGATGGCCGATGCCCCCTTGTCGCCACACAGGGGGTTGTCCACATCGCAGGCGACCTCAATCTGCACCGCGTTAAGCCTTGGATGTAGGCCGCTAAGATCTATGCTGGCAAGGTGTTGCAGTGCTGCGCCGCCGGGTCTTAACGGCTTGCCGTCAACGTTCAATAGATGGGCGCCAAGCGCCTGTAACATACCGGCGCCGCCATCGTTAGTGGCACTGCCGCCCAGGCCGAGGATAAGGTGGGTCACGCCGCTGTTGAGGGCGTGGCAGATAAGCTCGCCCGTGCCATAGCTGGTGGTGACTAAAGGATCGCGTAAGATAGATGGTACATGGTGCAGGCCAGATGCGGCGGCCATCTCAATCACGGCGGTGCGCTGCCCGGGGGCTTCCTGACCTAGCAGGCCATAGTGGGCATCCACCTGACTGCCCAGAGGGCCTGTGACCTTAAGCTCGACCAGGCTGCCGCCCGTGGCATCCACCATAGATTGCACCGTGCCTTCGCCGCCGTCGGCGACCGGCAGCTTGATATATTCGGCGTCGGGAAGCACCTCACGAAAGCCCCTGGCTATCTCGGTGGCGACTTCCATGGCGCTCAAGCTTTCTTTAAATGAATCGGGCGCGATGACTATTTTCATGCAGGCTTCCTGTGTGAAGAGGGGGAATACATTACAACATCTGAAATAAACGAGCTGGGTTGTCCGGCGCCCAGGCTGTGCCCCTTGGCGCCGGTCTGATTAGCTTAGAGTAGAACGAGACTCAGCAGGTAGACGAGGAGCATGGCGGTCACACCTTGGATGAGGGTGGCCATGGTTTGTGCCTTGTAGGCCTGTTTCACGCTCATGCGGCTAAACTGAGTCACTACCCAGAAGAAGCTGTCGTTGGCGTGTGAGACTGTCATGGCGCCGGCACCAATGGCCATCACGGTCAGCACTCGGCCCATGTCGCTGGCAAGGCCGATATCGCCCAACATGGGGGCAACCAGGGCCGAGGTAGCTACCAGGGCAACGGTCGATGAGCCCTGAGCCGATTTCAGCGCCGCGGCGACGATAAAGGGCATGAAGATACCTATGCCCAGCGCCGAGAGCGAGCTGCCGAGGAAGTTGCCAATCTCTGTGGCCTTAAGTACGGCGCCGAAGGCGCCGCCGGCACCCGTGATCAACAGTATCGGTGCGGCGACAACTAAGCCGTGGCTGATGCGCTCGCTGAACTCCTTAATCTTATCCTGGCTCTTGAGCAGGCTAAGAGAGAGGAGAAGACCTATCATCAGGGCATTAACCGGTTGACCCAGGAAGGCCAGGATATCGAATAGGCTGCCGTCACCCAATGGCTGTGAGGGGAACTTGGCAATGGAGCCCAGGCAGATGAGCAAGATTGGCACGAAGATAGGGGCAAATGCCTTGGCCGGGCTGGGTAACTTGCCATAGGCGGCCTTGAGGTTTTCAAAATCTTCCACATTGCTTTTGAGCGCTTCGGCGCCTTCCCCGTCTGGCTCGACGTTAGCAAAGCGGTTGGCCCATAACATACCCGCGAGGGCGGCCACGGCGGCGACGAAGATGCCCACGCCTATGACCAGCCCGAGGTTAGATTCCAGCCCCAGGTTACCGGCGGCGGCGATAGGCCCTGGCGTCGGCGGCACGAAGGTGTGGGTCGCATACAGGCCGGTAGCCAGGGCGACACTCATGGAGACGCTGGAGACCTTCATGCGATTGGCCATGGACTGCTTGAGCGAGTTGAGGATCACGAAGCCAGAATCACAAAATACCGGGATAGAAACCAGGTAGCCGATGATCGACATGGTCAGGGTTGGGAAGCGTTTCCCCAGCAGCTTTATCACCACATCGGCCATGGTAATGGCCGCGCCGCTCTTTTCCAGTATGGTACCTATGATGGTACCCAGCACGATAACCAGGCCGATATAGCCTAAGATACCGCCGAATCCAGAGGTGATGGTTTTGGCCACATCGGCGCTGGGTAGCCCGTAGGCAAAGGCGGCGATGAAGGAGGCGAGAATGAGGGTTAGGAAGGGGTGAAGCTTAAATTTGGATGTCGCGATAACGATGAAGGCTATCACGGCGATCAAGATCAGTACTAGGCTCATAGGGTGTCCCTGTATTGGGTTATATTTATTGGCTGTGATCTGTTGCTTTGATCTAGCGATGACCCGTTAACTCGCTCTTAGCGCGGGAGCAAAGGGTTTTCAGGCTGGCACTATTATCCGGAGAATAGGACAATCTGGCTTCGTGCCAGCCTCCTAATATTTTGCTTATGCAGCACCGATATTTGTGCGTTTGCACCAATTTCGGTTGGGGGAGAGGAATAAAGTCGGTCTAGATCACAAAATGACCGACTGGGCTTGTTCGATTAGGCGGTTAATTTGTCGTCGTTGGCCGATTGCCAACAGGCCTCGCCGCGACAGGCGCTGCCGAAGGCTTGAAATAGCTTGACGGAATCTGGGTTTTTGTTGGCTTGCCATTCGGGATGCCATTGTACGCCGAGGATAAACTGGCCATAGTCTGGGCCATGGATCGCCTCGATAAGGCCATCCTCGCCATAGGCGAGGGCCTCTAGCCCCTTGCCAAGGGTACAGATCCCCTGGCCGTGGAGGGAGTTGACCATGGTCTTGTCACCAATCAGCTTGGCCAGCCAGCTACCGGGTACCGTCTCGATGGCGTGTCTCGGCCCATATTGAACATGGTTGGGGGTTTGTGGATCTTCGCGGTGATCATCGAAACCGGGTTCGCTGTAGACCTTCTGATACAGGGTGCCGCCCAGGGCGATGTTAAGCTCCTGCATGCCACGGCAGATCCCCAGTATGGGTAACTTGCGCTTGAGGGCACCCTCGATAACGGCGAGATCGACTATGTCTCGGTTCACGTCCTGACTCTTTTCCGGGGTGAGGTTTTCCTGACCATAGAGGCTGGGTTCGATATTGGAACCCGCGCCCGAGAGATAAACCCCGTCGACCATGTCCAGGTAGCGGTCCACATCTTCTACGCCGAAACAGGTGGGCATTAGCAGTGGGACGGCCTCGGCGATCTCCACAATCGGCTGTATATACTTGTGGGTCATCACCTGGTATGGATGTTGGTTTCTGTCTTGCTGGCCCATGGTCATCAAGATGAGAGGCTTGGATTTCTTAGCACTTGTTGTCTGTGTTATTGGCATAGATCACCCGTTTGGTCGCGTTGTCTGTCACCCGATGCGTGACGTCTGTGTAGCCTCATGTGGCCGCTACTGGCCCTAGCTATCGCCTTTCTTAAGGATAGCAAAATGTGAAAAAGTACATTTGTTGACCACCAGTCTGCCTATTGGTGTTCGTTATGTTAAACGTGTTGGATGTAATTAATTACACTTTGATACAGGTAGGAGGAGAGGGCGAAATCCCTGATTTCATTCTCAGGTTGTGTTTGATTTACTTGGCGTTGCTTGCTTCGGGGAATTTTAAATGTTTGCGTCTACCTAGATTGTTCTTCGGAGGGGGATTTAAGGTCGAAAGCCTAACGCCTTTCCGGCGAGGATCGTGTAAACACGTTTTTGGCCCCGTTTCGGAAGCTCACCGGCGTTTCTACATCGGTGAGCTAACCCTTCTTAGATTCGGCATGGGTAGATTTTACTCGGATATCTCATTTGTGTTTTCTATTAGCGCTAGGAGGTACCTGGTGGCAACTCCATGGTTTATGCTCAGCATTGTCCTTAATATTTTGATCGACAAATTTGTAATAGCTTTCTTTGGTATGTGTCCACCAGTCGTTATGCAAGTCGGCCCCATGTTGCTTGAGCACTTTCTCAACACCATCGAGATCGATATGAGTCGCATCATAGGCAAGGTGTATTTCGCCCGTTCTTATGTTGTAACTCACTTCATCAATGCCAAAAAGGTCATCAATTTCAGCTATCAAGGCGTCGCAGTTATCTTGGGTAACATTGCTCAGTTTCAGGTTTCGGATCACTAAATTTTGTTCTCTTACGCCAACTCTATGATCTAAATCGCTCATGACTTATCTCCTTAGGTGAGTAAATAACCGTTTCAGTTAAAGCTTAGAGCTGTGTCTAAGACACAGGTCAAGCACTTTCGGCTAAGGAATATGGGAGATTTGGCTAGGTGAGACACTGCTAGACTTAAGGTAATCATTTATCCTTTAACAAGGAGAGCCGTTATGAGTTACAAGCATATCTGGGTTGCGGTCGATCTGTCTGAGTCTAGCCAATCCGTGATAGACAAGGCCGTTTCACTGGCTAAAGCTGGCAATAGTAAGGTTTCATTTGTGTTCGTCGATGTCGACAGCGTAGCGATCACCCCACAGGAAGAATTTGAACAGCAGGAGAAGTTGCAAATTTTAGCAACCCTCAGCGATTACCCCATCGCTGAAACCTTAGTGGTGATAGGCGACCTGCATATGAAACTGGCGGGGGTTACCAAGGAACATAATATCGATCTGCTGGTTTGCGGCCACCATCATAAGTTCTCAAGTAGCCTGTTTTCCTCTTTACCCAAGGTGGCCAATGCCGTCGAGGCCGACCTTCTTGTGGTGTATCTGGATCATTAGCCCTGGTCTGTTAATCAGCAAGGTCTTAGGTTCGCTTAATTCTTATATTGGGGTAATTGGCTAGGCTGGCCCTTTAAGGGCGCGGCTATTAGCCGCTGTGAGGGGCGCGTTGAATGGTAGTTTGTGCTGGAATTGTCCTCTGAAGGGGGAGAAGGTCTAACCTTGCTGGTGTATCAAGTGCCTGCCGCAGGCTTTATTTGCAGGTACTGATGAGGCTCTCAGGGATCTTTGTGGCTTGCCAAAACAGTGTTTGCAAGAGCCTCGCCGGACAGGCGTTAGGTTGCCTTGAAGGGGGGCATTAAGAAGCTTTCAAAGAACCAAGTCAGTTAAACTATACCAAATAATCCCGATAGTCGCCACCACAATCCCTCGTCGGCTGATCATCGCCAGACAACAAACCGACATAGATCAAAACAACCGCGCCAATTCCCCCTTAATATTGGCATGCTCCCTTAGCCTACTGTTAATGCTCCCGCTCCCATTGATGGCAGAAATCGATGAAGCTTCTCAGCAGCGGACTGAGGTATTTCTCCTTGTGGACCAGCAACCAGAAGCGGCGGCTCATGTTTAGCGGCAGTTTGAGTACCTTGACTCGGCCGTCACGAATCGCCGGTTCGGCAGACAGACGTGACAGGCAAGCCAGGCCGAGGCCGGCCGAGACTGAGTTGATCAGGGCCTCTGTGTTATTGAGCTGGAAGGCCTCGTGCCATTGCTGAAGCCTAGGGGCAATCAGGCGCACAAAGAATTCCCGTGAGCCCGAGCCAGGCTCGCGCAGGATCCAGGAACTGGTTTCCAGTTCCCTTAGTGGGATCTCGACATTAGCCGGCAGGGGATGATTAGGTGGACAGATCACACACATCTCATCTGCGCTGAAAGGGGTTGCGTCGAGTTCTGGGTGTTGAATCTTTCCTTCGATCAGCGCGATATCCAGTTCGTAGTCGACAAGCTTGTCGCAGATCTCGGCCGAGTTGGAGATAAGCAGGCTTTGCCGCTCATGCCCGGTGTGACGACGAAAGTCACTCAGAAGATAAGGGGCCACCTGATTGCCCAAGGTATCGCTGGCGCCGATACGAAGCTGGCCGGAGAGTGCTTGTGCATCGTTAAAGAGATGCTCGATATCGCTGGCCCTGTTAAGAAGTTCATCGGCCAGGGGCTGTAGCTTGTGCCCCTCCTGATTGAGGATTAGGCGGTTGTTGACCCGATCGAATAGGTGGTGGCCGAGCTGCTTCTCCAGCTCAGCCAGCGCCATACTCACGGCAGCCTTAGAGAGAAACAGGCTGTCCGCCGCCGCGGTTAGGGTCTTGTGTTGAGTGAGGGTGCTAAACACCTTCAGCTGTTTGAGTGAGATGTGACTGGCCATGGCTTGCTGCTCGGGTGCTTATGTTTGAGTACTTATTTTTGGGCGTTAGCGCCTAGGTGTTAACGCTTAGGTATTAGCACTTAGCTATAAGTACCTTTGTGTTTAGTTATTCTGAACGCTCGTTACAAATAATTAGATATAACAGAACAAAAGGCAAGCGTATTATTGCTGTAGAGAAACAAACCTGGTTGAGATTGTTATGATTCAAAGAACGAAAAAGGCAGTAATGGACGTACCCACACCTATGGCGGGCTTGGCGCTGGGCATCGCCAGCTTAGGCTGGTGCTGGGAAAACTTTGCCGAACTCAATGGTTATGGCCAGTGGATTAGCGCAGGTATTGCCAGCGTCCTACTCGCCATATTGACGATTAAGTTTTTCTTTCATAATCATCTGCTGAGACAGGACCTTGCCCATCCTGTGGTCGGCAGTGTCGTGCCGACATTTTCGATGGCGACCATGGTGGTATCCAACTCTCTGGGGCAATTTTATCCGCTAGCCGGCGATGGCCTGTGGTTAGCGGCCGTGGTACTACACATAGTCTTCTTGGTCAGCTTCATTTATCACAGGGCTAAAGATTTTGAGCTGCACCACATGGTACCCAGCTGGTTTGTGCCACCTGTTGGCATCATTGTTGCGGATGTCTCTTTTTCGGGCACGACTGTACTGGCTCCCATTGCACAGGGCGCGCTTATCTTCGGTATGCTGGCCTATGCGGTGATGCTGCCTTTGATGATCTATCGCTTAATGTTTACCCATGAGGTGCCGGATGCGGCGAAACCCACCATGGCCATTCTGGCGGCGCCGGCCAGTCTCTCGCTGGCAGGCTACCTAACCGTCACCGCCACGCCATCGCCTGTGACCATCGCCCTGCTGTTTGGTATCGCCGTGTTGATGACGGCCATTATCTACCTGGCGTTTTATAAACTCTTGAGACTGCCCTTTAGCCCTGGTTACGCGGCCTTTACCTTCCCCATGGTGATCGGCAGTACCGCACTGTTTAAGATGGCAAACTGGATGGTACTCGAGGGAATGCAGTCTCATTATGTACAACAGGTGCGAAACCTGGCGGGACTCGAGCTCATGGTCGCGACTGTGGTGGTCTCTTATGTCGCACTGAAATACATCAATCACCTGGTGATTCAGCCGCGCCTAGTGTCACATCCAGTTTAGGGTCACAACCTGTTTAGCGTCACATCCGGTTTAGTGTCACGGCTAGCTTAGTATTGCACTTAACTTAGTCTCACAGCTAACTTAGTCTCACACCTAACTTAGTAACACCTCACGACGGATAGATAATACTGAGTTAGCCTTGCCGGCAAGGACGCCATCGCCAGATCTATTTTCCACCGCCTTAGCATACAAACTAAGCCCTCTTGACTGGCTTATAGGGCAAAAAAAGATCTTAGCGGCATGACTTCACCGCCGTGAGCGCGTAAAATCCCCGCTTTCAGAACGGGCCTTTCATCTTCATTGGGCCAGCCGATAGCCATATTTACTCAAAATGTCAGACACCATGTATTCAGCCCAGCAATGTTTCACCCCCTTTAGTACCTCGGTCGAGGGCATCACGCTGCCTGAGCGGTTTACCTTTCCTTTCTATTATGAGCCCCACGAACTGTGTGTGTTGGCGGCGAATGAATTGCATGCGCATCTCGAGCATCAAGGGGAGTGGCAACACAACTTCGGCCTGACGGGGCAGCGTGGCGGCGCCATAGGTAAGATGTTTGGTGTGCTGGTGGTGCAAAACCGCGAAGGCGAGCTTGGCTATCTTAAGGCCTTTTCCGGCAAATTAGCCGAGCAGAATCTACTGCCGGGCTTCGTACCGCCTGTGTTCGACATGCTCACCCAGGACAGCTTCTTTCATGGCGAGCAGCTGGCCATCAATCGACTGACCACAAAGCTTGAGGCCTTGCAGAATGCCCCGGCGCTGGCGGCGTTAGAGGCTGAGCTTAAGGGGCTCAACGGCGCCAAAGACCAGGCCGTGGCCGAGTTGAGGGCTGAGATTATCGAGAATCGCAAGTCGCGCAAGGCCAGACGTCAGGCGGGGCAAGGCCTCGATACCCTGGCCTTCGAGGCCCTGCAGCAACAGCTTGGCCGTGAGAGTGTGGCAGAGAAGCATAGACTCAGGCAGCTAAATCTTGAGTGGGATGACCAGATCGCCGCGCGCGAGACTCGGCTGAGCGAGTTACGCGATGAGATTGAGGCCCTAAAACAGCAACGTGCCAGCCAGTCGAGCGCGTTACAGCGTAGATTGTTTGCCCAGTATCAGTTCTTGAATCAGGCGGGCGAGATTAAGGATCTCAACAGCCTGTTTAGCGCATCCCCCAAGGGGTTGCCACCTGCCGGAGCCGGGGAGTGCGCCGCCCCCAAACTGCTGCAGTTTGCCTTCGAAAACGGCCTTAAACCCATTGCCATGGCAGAATTCTGGTGGGGAGCCTCGCCTAAGTCCGAGGTGAAACAACACAAGCAGTTCTATGGTGCCTGTCACGGCAAGTGTGAGCCGATTTTAGCCCATATGCTGAGTGGCATTGCGCTGGATGACAACCCACTGCTTAATAATCCGGCCGAGGGTAAAGCGCTCTCCATCATATACCAGGATGAGGCGATTGCCGTGGTCAACAAGCCGGCGGAGTTTCTCTCTGTACCGGGCAAGCATGTGAGCGATAGCGTATACAGCCGTATGCGCCAGGCCTTTCCCAAGGCAACCGGGCCGCTGATTGTGCACCGGCTGGATATGTCTACCTCTGGCCTGATGGTGATAGCCCTGAGCAGTGAGGCCAACACCGCCCTAGTGCAGCAGTTTATCGGCCGCACGGTGGAGAAGCGTTATCTTGCTAAGGTGGCGGGCGAGGTTCAGGGGGATGAGGGCGAGATAAAGTTACCGCTTAGGGTGGATCTCGATGACAGGCCGCGTCAGCTGGTGTGTTTCGAGCATGGAAAACATGCCCATACCTATTGGCAGGTGAGTTCTCGAGGCGAGGGAACGACCCTGTTATCCCTGTTTCCCAAGACGGGGCGTACCCATCAGCTCAGGGTGCACTGCGCCCATCAGGACGGCTTGGGGATGCCCATCATAGGGGACGATCTCTACGGGGCTAAGGCGAATCGCCTGCACCTGCACGCCCAGTATCTGGCCTTTAACCATCCCATCAGCGGCGAGCGGGTGAGCTTTAGCTGCGATCCCGACTTCTAGGGCCTGTTGATCTTTGCCGTTTGTTTTTGCAGCAGTTTGAAGGTGATTTATACAAGGCAGAGCCCGTGTCGTGTAGTCTTCTACACAAACTGGCGATAACACCGTAGACATGGCCTACAAACGCTGCCCAACGGGTTCATCTAAACGTGCGCTGCACTTTATGAAAGGCTTCCTGCCTTTCACCGCAGGCGGTCAGCTACGCTGTTAGAAATCGTTCCAGACGATTTCTTTGTTGTTCGCCATTCACATAGAATAACTATGCTTCATGACTCTCGCCTCGCGCAAAACGCGTTTAGATTGAACAAAAATTAAACTTGAAAGATAAACAGGCCCTAGGGCTCCTCTTGGCCGCGGCTCAGCAGCACCTGACCCAGGTAGAGCTGTAACAGGCCATCGAGTTTATGAATATCCACTTGAGTGATCTGCGCTATCTTATCCAGGCGATACCTTAGGGTATTGCGATGGATAAACAGCGCCTTGGCACAGGCCTGCTGATCGCCAAAATGCCCCAGATAGCTTGCCAGTGTCCTGCGCAGCAGGGCGTTTTTATCCTTGTCGATGAGGCGCTGAAAGGGTCTGAGAAGCTGCTCGCCGCGCCAGTCATGCTTGAGACCGGAGAGCATCACCAACAGGGCATGGTCTTCATAGAGGTATTTGCTTCGCTCGGGTTGCAGCTGCTGGCCGAAATTCAGGGTCTCCAGTGCCGTCTGATAGGAGCGGTTGATGTCCATGGTATTGGGGAAGTAGTGCCCCAGGGCGATCTTCAGTCGAGCGCTTAGCTCACCAGGCAGACGCTTTAGCAGGCGGTCGATGCGCAGACTCTCGGCCTCGGCGCTCCAGGCCTTGCCATCGAGGAAGGCGGGTTTGAGGATCACCAGCTCCGTCATCGAGGTCATGGCGATCAGGTTGCCCCGCGAGGGGGTCTCCAGCAGGTGCAGCACCGTCTTGAGCTGAGAGTTGGCCAGCTCGTCACCGCCATCGTCGTTGATGCGCAGCACGGCCGCGACCCTGGGCAGCTCGAGATCGATATCCAGACGCTTGGCCCAGATCTTAAGGTGGTTGAGAGCCCGCCCCTCGGGTTTTATCAGTTGCAGGATAAACTCCTCCTGCTGACGGGCACGCCACTGGGCCACATCCAGGGAGTTGGCCTGCTCGACGATCATCTCGGCGGTCATCTTCAACAGCTCACCGAAGGCCATCAGTTGTTCAGGCTCACCCGTGATGCCGATAACACCGATGATCTCCCCTTGATAGTGCAGCGGCAGGTTGATGCCGGGCTTGACCCCCTGCAGGCTGGCTGCACTGGCGCTGTTGAGCGCGACGGTGCGGTTCTGGCTGATGGCCAGCAGGGCACCTTCGTGGGTGGATCCGATACGGTGAGGCTCGCCGGAGCCGAGGATCACCCCCTGGCTGTTCATCACATTGATGTTGTGGCCGATGATCACCATGGTGCGATCCACTATCTGTTGGGCGAGTTGATTGTCGAGAAAGTACAAGGCGCTGGGTCGGCAAAGGGTTGTGGCTTGAGCTTACGACAAAAGGCCGATGGGCAAAAGTCTTGGAGGGCGCTTTTGCGAGATGGCGAAGAATACCAATCAAAGTAAGTATGTGATCAGAAATAGCGCAGGAAAAACGCTTGATAACCAAGCTGGACTTTTAGATAAGTATTAATTCTACAATTGAAAATGCTAATACTAGTACTAATGCAGTTGGCGAGTGTTTTAACAAGCTAGCATGAATCAATTATTTATTACGATTGGTATAACGATGAAGCATAAAAAAACCCGCGACAGGCGCGGGTTTTTAGCTGGACTATTACTGACTAGATAATTACCGACTAGATAATTATCAATTAGAGCTTGTAGCTCATGCTCAGCATGATCAGGTGGGCATTGTAGTCATGGCTGTTGTAACCAAAGCCGACCACGTTCCAGATCCCGTCTGGGTTTATGCTGTTACCTGGGTCATTGTCCTCATATTTCTCCATCTTGTAGTCAAGACGCAGTGCCATCTTGTCGCTGGCCTGATATTGGCCGTAGACATTGATGTTATGGACCTTGGCGTAGTAATCACCATAGTCGCCGGTGAGACCCTGTTGTACCTGGGTGTTGCTGCTTGAATCTGAGTAGGTGTAGTCCACGCCCAGGCGCAGTTTCTTCTCTAACAGATTGTTGTAGCTGAACCCGGCACCGATCACATCGACCTGATCTTCTACTAGACCATACCAGTTAGGCGCGCCGAAGTTGGTGCTGCCTGCCTGCTCTGAGTCGATGTTTTGACGATTGTAGAAGGCATTCACCATCATGTCGTCGTTGATCAGGTAGCTGGCATTGATGTCGTAGCTGATATCTTTCGACTCGGTCAGACCGATTTGGGTCTCGTTGTAGTCGTCCAGGGCATAACGGCCGCCGAAGTCGATAGTCAGCGCATCGATTGGCGTGTGGCTGATACGAGCCTCGACCATGGTGCGCTTACGATCGGCAAGATTGTACTTGCGCAGCAGGCTGTTTGACTCGCTTGAGGTCCACTCAGAGGCCTGGTACGTAGAGCCATCGCGCTCGCCATAGCTACCCTTGATCCACATATCCCAGTTGTCCAACGCGCTGAGGTGGAACTTGGCCCATAGCGTGTTTTCATCTGTGGTTTCGCGGTCCTGATAGCTACGCTCGTCGCGGCGGAAGTCGTAACCTGCATCCAGCTTCATGCCTCGGCTCAGGCGGAAGTCTGCGCCCACTTTAGCCCGTTGTGACGTGAAGTCATAAGGGGTGTTGTAGGCGACCTTGCCTGTGGTGGAGTTGATGCTGATCTGGGTCCACTCGTCTACATTGGTCTTGTTATCGCGGTCGCTATAGTCATAGCTGGCGTTAAGGCGAACCGTGCGGTTGAGACGAGACACGACCTTAAGGTTAGCGCCCGTCATGTCGACCTTGGCATCCACGGCCTCAACCGGCGTGGTGTAAATATAACCTGAGGTCACCAGCGCCTGATCCTGGCTCATCTGGCCATAATGCACGCGGCCGCTCATGATGGTGCTGCCTGCCGTGTATTGGCCCATCAGCGAGACTGTGTGTGCCTCGTTGTCCGGGTCTAAGGCCATGGTGCCTTGAGTCTGGGCGCCGAAGGTTGGATTGAAGGCGTTGTCGAAGGTGAGCTGGCTGTACTCATTCTTAAAGCTCGAGCCTGAGTAGGCCAGGGCGGTAAACCAGTTATCGCCCTTGAGCTTGATGCCTGCTTCAACCGTGTCTGTGGTGTAGTCCACAGGCTCTGCCAGCATCATAGATTGATTGAAGAAGCTGCCCGATGCCTGCTTGAGGCCGGTCTTGTCTTCGCGCTGGTAGTTGATGTAGGTGCTCCACAGCTCTTCGCCCTGATACTCGAAGCCAATGCCGGCGCGCTTGCGCTTGAGCGATAGCTCCAGTGGGTTAAGGCTGCTGTATAGCTCGCTCATCTCCTGGCTTGACCCTGCGGTTTGCCAGTTGTCGGGCAGCGTCAGGTTATCCCCGCCCACGCCCTGATAAGGGCTCATCGCCTTGTCAGTCTTGTAGGTGGCAATTTGACGGTAGTTGAGGCTCAGCTTGTGCTGTCCCACCTTGCCTGACTCGAGAGCTAAGGATCCGTTTTCCATGCCGAGGTTTTGCGCCTCTATGCTGGCGCGGTAGCCTGATTCGCTGATGTAGCTCACATCGGCGTCTAGCTTACCGGCAAACTCGTCCTCGGCGGCAAAGGCATTGGCCGAGCGGATGTCGTCGCTGTCGTTGTACCCAACGCCGATACCAACGGTGCCGTTGACGCCGGTCTCAATCTTACAGCGCTTACAGGCCCACTTGTCGAACTTCACCTTTTCCGTGTTGGCGTTTTGAATGCCATAGCCTTCGGCCATTGCCATGCCGGGAATCGCGATGCCGACATTAGCGATAAGGGCGAGGGTGACTACATTGAGTTTGAATTTCATCTTCTCGTCTCCTTAGCGCTGGAACAATTTGCCAGATGGATGGTTAGAACCATGGATCTGGTTATGACAGTTCAGGCAGCTGCGGCCACCGGTAAAGGCATTGCCACCCACGCTTGAACCTTGGTCAGTGTTGCCCAGGTAAGCATTGCTGGCATGGCCATCGCTAGCGTGGCACTGCTGACAAAGTTGTGGGGCGCGGGTCTTCAACATGCCCTCATTAACACTGCCGTGCGGGTTGTGGCAGGTGACGCAGTTTTCAGTTACGGGCGCATGTTCCCATAGCTTTGGGCCGCGTTTCTCTGCGTGGCACGAATAGCAGGTATCGTTAACGCTGGGCTTGACCAGGTCCGAGTCCGACAGGGTACCGTGTGGATTGTGACAATCGCTACAGACCATCTGCGCCCACTTCATTGGGTGAGAAGAGCGCTTGTTCATGTCGGCTTTTTGCTTGGTGTGACAGCTGGTACAGACTTCCATCTCGGTGTTCTTAGAGAGCACAGGGTCTTTATCTGTGTGCACAGAGTGACAAGAGGCACAGGCAACATCGGCGTTGTCATGGTGACCACCATTCCAGGCCATACGCTTGTCATCTTTGTGACAGCTCATACAGACGCTGTTTTGCTTCTCGGCAGACAGGCTAGAGTCGGGACCGAAGGCGATCATCGGCTCTTTACCGCCGCGGTTATGCTTACCCATAGGGCCGTGGCAGGCTTCACATTGTAGGCCGGCCATTGGGCTCTTGCTGGAGTCGGCAGCGCCGTGTACGCCTTTAAACAGATCCATGACCTTTTCAGACTTGCCGTGACACATGAGGCAAGAGTCGGCGCCTTTAGGCGAGTATTGGCCTTCGGCAAACTTCTTGTCCAGGGTGGCTTCCACCTCGTCCGGGGTCATGTTGGCATCCCACTTGGACGCAACCGCGCCCAGGCTTATGCCCAGCGACAGCAGGGCCGCTGCCATCATTGCCGGAATCAGGCTTTTGAATTGATTTGTGATTTTCATAATAGGCATCCTAATTTGCACAAATGAGTAGTGAAAAGTGGGGGAGGAGACTCCCCCGGTTTTCAATTTGAGATGCGCAAATTACATCTTCACCGCAGTGTGATCTTCGATAACGGGTGCGTGGCAGTAGAAACAAGTTTCTAGCTGCGCCGCATCGTTAGCGACATCTTTAGCGCCATTGATGATGGCACCTTGGCTTTCGACGTGGGCCTTGACGCTATCGCTGGTGTGGCAAGAAGTACATGTCGCGGCGATAGGCGTGCTGTATTGGCCGCCAGCGGTTGCCAGGGCACCTTTAGCCTTGAAGGCATCCAGGTTGAAGTCGTTGTGACACTGGGCACAGTCTTTGATGATGCCTTGCTCGCCGTGTACCACGTGCAGTTTCATCTCTAATGCACCCTTCTTCGCGCCGCCAGCATATGTACCGTCAGGCGTGTGACAAGCAGCACAAGCATCGACACCTATGATAGGCATGTCGTTGGCATCTTTGGTGTGAGAGAGTTGCTCAGACATAACGAAACCGGCGTGGTGACTACCCTTGTGCACTTCGAACTCTGTGGTGTGACAAGAAGCACAGGCGGTAAAGTTGACCGAGTCGACGTGACGCATGCTTGGCGCCTTACCATCTAGTGCAGCAAAGGCCAAATCGGCTTTCATACCAGTGTAAAATTCATCCTTTAAGAATTTATTTCCGCGGTCATCTTCATCCATGTTTTCATCAATAACAACGTCAGTGCAATTAATGAACTCACCCTTGTCTGAGCACATAGCCCAGCCAACGAAGGTGAAGGCGGTCTCGCTGTCGATGCCGTTAGCGCCTAGCTTCAAATCTTTGCTAGTGGTGTAAACCAGCTTGCCATCTTCGATCTTAGCTGCCGCATCTAACACACCGTTCTTGATGGCATTAATTGAATCTTTGCCTGAATAGCCAAGTGTGACATTGTTTGGTCCGACGTTAGTAACTATCTCTAAGCGTTGTACCATAGGCAGAATGCTGTTGACATCAACGGCGGCGCCGCTGGCATCGACCACTTGAATGCTGATGGTGGCAGTCTGGGTCTCGTCGATCGTGGATTCGGCGTTAAGACCGTATTGGTCGATAAGCGCCTTCTTGGCTAGGCTGTCTTGGGTATGCAGCTCTTCGGTCCAGCTGGCGTTATGACAGGCAACACAGTTGCTGTTGTCATTTTGCTGAGAGTGACCTTTGCCCGCCTCGAAGTCGATATCGACGTGACAGCTGGTACAGGTTTCCATGGTTGGAATACGTGACCAGTTACCCCATTCGGTGAGTTCTTCAGATTCTACGTGACAAGCTTTACAGTTATTTTGGATAAGCTTTTCAGCTGCTTGGCCTGTATATTCTTTACCGTATTTGTCTTCAAATGTCTTAGCAGTGTTATGAATATTGTGGATCAAGTGGTTCCACTGAGACTCGGTAGACATTGAGCTGCTATGGCATGTTGCACAGGTCTCTTGTGTGTAGTAGCCACTATGGCGAGTTGTTAGCGGCTTACCTTCAGCGTGACAACTGGTACAGGTTTCATGAGAAACGATGTTCTTAGTGTACAGTGCTTTGTAACCATAGCCGTCAAAATCTTTAACGATTTCGCGGCGAGGCACAGATGTCACACCATCAAGTAATGTAGAGCCTTCTCCGCCCGCATAAACGTTATAGCGTTGTGTTAATTCTTGATCGAGGCCATCAACTTCAAAAGTTAAGCTATAACTTCCATCTTTGTTATCTGTGTAGTTTTGCGTACCAGAAACACGGGCGGTACGCGTCCACTGTGCACTGTTACCAGCACCCGTTGCACCCATTGGAGTAAGCTGAGCGGCAACAAGACCTAGGTCTTTCAGACCGATCACGGGAAGATCATCCTCGTTGGTCGCAAAGACTGTGATAGTCGGTGTACCGTTGTCGTATTCCACCTTGGTGACATCCAGGTGAAGTACTTCGATGGCGTCGGCCGCTGGGCCGCCGGGGTTGCCCGGATTGCCGTCATTACCGTCGCTGCCACCACAACCTGTGAGAGCCATGGAGACGGCACCTGCTGCGAGAAGCAGCTTAAATTTATTATTTTGTACGTTCATCATTTTTTCCCTGCATAGGTTTGGCATCGTCTTAGGTGCATGGCTCATCGAATGTGCCGATTCTCAGTTATAGATTGTGCGACCTAAGTCAATGCTGGAAATAGAAATCCCCAAGGAAATGCTAACGTAACAGGCGGCTAAAATCTGCCAGACTGAGTCCAATGTGTGACCCAGATCTTTCTATTTCTAAAGGGGTAATCTAGTGGGGGCAAAACGCTGCTGAATGTGGGAAAAAATGTTGCAAAATGAAACAGTTTTGCGATTTTTGTTCTTATTTTAGTAATCGCTGTTCTATAGATAAAACAAAGGGAGGCAATGCCTCCCTTTGGGTATTAGATTTCACCCCGATAAGTGGTCAGGGTGAAGCCCTAGTCACTAGTGACTGCTGCCCCAGTTAGCGTGAGCTTCCAGGATCTGGCTGTCTTTGTGACAAGTCGAGCAGGTCTCTGCCGGGTTGAGGCTGTCATAGTCGCTTGCCGGTACACCTAAGGTGGTGAGCGGAGCGCCTTCTTGCTTGAGCAGACCACCGTTAGTCTGAATGTGCGCAGCAGTTGCTTCGCTCAGACCATAAGGTGCCTGGTGACAGCTGACACAGGCTGCGGCTTGTGGTGATACCACTAGCTGCTCGTTAGTGTCGCTCAGACGTTGTCCATCGGTTGTGCCGAAGGCTACAGGAGTGGCTTTTGGATCTATCTTAGAAAGTGAGAATCCGTTGTCACCGTGACAGGCCTGACACTCAGTCTTCTTGAAGAACAAGCCGCCTTCAGAATCGTACACATAGTGCTTGCTGTGAACGATATAGGCTAGGTTAGAAGAACCTGTGCCTTTCTTGTCACGAGTACCGTTGTGGCAGCTCGCACAGCCATCCATATCGTTGCTGAAACGGTGCTTGATTGCTGTGGTGTGACACTGCTGACAAGCTGTCATGTCGGCGTGTTGTACGCGCGGAGACTTGTCTGCCTGTGTACCATCGACGGCGAAATAGGCTGTGTCAGAAGGCACGTAAGGGCCAGCATTGGTTGCCACACCTTCTTCAACAGTACAGTCGGCTAAAGCGCCTTTACCGTCGAAACAGATGTGTAGTTGGCTGCTTAGTGCGACAGTGACATCTGCCGTTTCCATGATTTGCGCAACTTTAAAGTCGCCATCTGCGATGGTGACATTGATTGAGCCATCTTCACCGGCGGTGAAGTTGTTGTAACCCACCTTCTGGTTGTTCACCAGGAAGTCATCGTCGACAACGCCGTTGAACACTATCGCACTGGTGAAGCCACCGTACTTATACGGAGTCGGATCGATCTGTGCCAGAGTCACCTTAGTGTCGCCCAGACTAACCGTCATGTTGGCCGTTACTGTTTTAGTGTCGGCGTCATAGCTCATGCTGTTGAAAGTGACTTTTGCGGCAGCTGACTGTGCATTGTCATTTTTCAGGTAGTGGCCAGACTCGGCGCCACGTACACCGCCATTTGGATCGTTATGACAGCTCACACAGTTTTGCTTGCTTTCGGCGATCTGGTTGTTTTCGCTATCCCAGTGCCAGCTTGGTACCGCGTATGGGCTGTTGTGACAGTTCATACAGGTTGCCGTATCCAAGTCAGCCTTCCAGGCGTCGGCCATGGTCAGGCTTTCATCTGCCTGGTGACAGGTTTGGCAATTACCCGCACTTTGTGGGTAGATACCATTGTAAGTTGAGTGGCTATGGATAGCGTGTGCCATACCTTTGATTGAGCCGTCAAACTCATAGGTACGAACTACCTTGCCATCTTCATCCTTCTCGTCTTTCATGTACGAGTTGTAGTCGGTATGACAGAAGGTGCAAGATTCTAAGGTTACATGCTTACCGCCATGCATGGTCAGTTCGCCATCTTGGCCAGGACGGTGACAGCTTTGACAAGTATCATTGGCAATCAGTGCCTTAGGCTTTTCCTGAACCGTATCAGAGCTTGGCTGCCAATAGAAGAAGCTGTTGTCGACCATGCTCAAACCGGCATTATTGCTCGCCTTCACGCCAAGGTAGATACCGTTGGTGACGTCTGCCTTGTAGTCGTACTTACCTAAGGTATCGATAGGCTTATCGAGGACCAGGGTGTAGCTGCCGTCACCGTTGTCGGTTAAGCAAGTCTCACAATCCTTTCCTTTGAAATAAGAGGAGCCTGTGTAATGGTCATCTCCTTTGTCTTTATTAAAGTAGCTTAACCAGACATCACGTGGGTTACCCTCGAGATCTGTGCTGCCAACTTCATCTTCGTTACCGACACGACCAAAGGAGACGGCACCGATATCGGCATAGCCAAGGCCGAATACGGCAACGCCGTTGGCGTCGGTCAGATTGAAGTTGATGGTTAGGATACCCGCATCATCTACGCTGGCTGATTGGATATTTGATTTTAGGTGTGAGACCTCGCCAATGGGGTTACCAACGGGGCCTGGCTTGCCATCTTCACCATCTTTACCGTCGCTGCCGCAACCGGATAAGACGAGTGAGAGAAGCCCTGCACCTAATACAGCTTTTGTCGCTGCATTAACATTGAACTTTTTCATCATGATTATTCCCTGCAATAGTTTTAATCATCATTAATTGATTGTTCATCAATAAAAACAAGCACCGAAATTGAGAACAGTATTTGTTTCGCCTATTGAAAACACTCGCTTAATGTGTGGAATTAGTTTCCACCTCTAAGGCTATCGAAATGGCAACTTTTTAGCAGGTGTTTCAGTCTGCTTATGTGATTGAGATCTGACTATTTCTTTAGAGGTAGTTGAAAAAATGCATTTTTGGTGAAATTTTCATTTTCATATAAGAAAGTCAGCCAGTTAAATGGCAGCTTGTTGATTTCGTGTTACCGAAAGTGGGACGCTTTAGGGGGTAGGTGTTACTGTGTTTAGGCAGGCTTGGTAGGTAGGATTGTAAGCCCTGTCGGTAGGCGAGACATGCGCCGCCGGATAGAAAAAGAGTGCCAGGGCAGGCCTGACACTCTCGGGTTATTTTACATGAATCGCTAAAACAGTGATGTTTGTTCTAGTCCTGCTTGTGCAGTTCGGCGACCTTTTCCGCGCTGTGGCAGGTGAGGCAGGATTCGCTGTTTAGCATAGCCTGTTCATAGCTGCCTGCGACGATACCGCCCATGCTCTCTATGTGAGACTTGGCCGCGTCTTTGCCACCGCCGATCTCATAGCTTGATGAGACGTGGCATGAGGCACACACGCCCGCCTGAGGGCTGGCGTAGCTGGCGTCACCCTTGTTCCAGCGCATTGGCGTAGAACGAGCATTCTCTAAACCGAAGTCGAGATCGCTGTGACAGGCAGAGCAGTTGGCACTGCTCACCAGCTGATGCACATCGGCGCGGCCATGGGCCTTACCGAAGGTGCCGTGAACGCGCACGATCAGGCTGTTATAGTCGCCGGCTTCGTGACACTGGGCACAGGTGTGTACGTCGGCATTGCGATAGTGCGCCGCGCCCTTACGGGCCACCATGTCGTTGTTGTGACAGCTTGCGCAGTTGTCATAGTCAACGGCGCTGGCACGCACCGCGCCTGGTGTACCATCGAGTTTAACGAACGCTGTCTTGGCCGCATTGGCGCTTAATACTCCGGCGCAACTGCCTTCGCCATCTAGCTCAACCAGGGTCGAAGACTTGTTCTTAAAGCAGGTGCTAAAGCTTGTGCTGATCGCGAGATCTGCCCCATCGGCAAGCACCTCTGCCAGTGAGGGTAAGCCATAGTTTGGCTTAGAGGCATCGACGGTCACGGTAAAGCTGCCATCGGGGTTAGTGCTGGCACTACCACTGGTGCGCGCCGCCAGGAAGGCGTCAGGCTTGACCGCATCGACGGCGTTAACATATACGCTGACGCGAGGCACATGGGCGCCCGTTACAGCCTCTTCACCCTTAGTCAGGTTTAGGGTAAAACTCAAGGTTGCGCCGGTTTCATCCCAAGCTATCTGGCTGTAGCTGGCATCGACCAGGACACCGGCCTGTGATGCGGCTTCATAGCTTTGTTGCTCATGGCCTGCGAAGTGGCGGAAGGCGCCCCCGCGGGTGTTACCGTCCTGGCTGGTGTGACAGGTGACACAGCCTACCAGTGTCGCGCCTTCTTCACCCGGTGCCACTAGGCTACTGCCCTTATGATATTCGCCGTGACAGCTTTGACAGCTGGTCACATCTTTATCGCCAAACCAGGCCAGCGCATGGGGCGTCAGGCCTTCGGGTAGCGTCTCTTCTGTGGTGGTATAGCTCACGTGACAGCTCTGACAGTTGGCAGTCGATGCTGGGAAGTTAAGCTCGGCTTTTGGATTGCCTTCGCTATCGAGCGCGGCGCCGTCAAATTCATGGGCAAAGGCTGGGTTGTTGGCGTTGGCGATAACCGAGTTGAATTTCGCCAGTTCGCGGCGATCCTTTTCGGTGATACCTGTATGCACTCCATGAACCAGCCCTTTGATAGAGCCGTCGAAGTGGAACTCGACGGTATTGCCTTCACCATCGATGCCCGAGCCGCTGTATAGGGTGTAGTCGGTATGACAGAAACCACAACCATCGGCGGTGTTACCATAATTGCCGTGACGGATATGATCCTGACCCACGTGACAGTTGGTACAGGTGTCTATCTCTAACACCTTCTTAGGCGAGGCCACCGACTGCTGTGTCAATGGGTCCCAGTAGTAGGCTTCGACATTCTTAAGCTTGTTTTGACCCACGCCATAGGTGATCAGATAGATGCCATTGATCTGATTGGCGTCATAGTCGTAATCCAGGCCATTGGTGTCGATGATCTCTGGCGCCGTCACCTTGTAACGGCCTTCACCCAGGTAGGCAAGGCAGGTTTCGCCTTCAGGGCAGTCACGATTAGGGCGCCAGTTGTTGGTGCCTGTCATAGGTACGCCATTTTTGCTGGCGTTGCGGTATGAGAGCCAGATCTCCTCGTCGCCATCGGCGCGATTAGTGACCTGAGTGCCATCTTCTAGGGTGTAGGGCGTGAAGGCCTCGCTACGCGTGCCCATACGACCGAAGGCGATGCGTAGTGGGTCGGTGAGCGCCGCTAATCCGGTGACGGCGACGCCATTAGGATTGGTCAGGCTAAACTCGAAGCTTAATGTTTTCGCCGCCTCGTCATAGCTGGCGCTTTCTATCTTGGTTTGGACCGCAGTTGCACTGTTGATATCGACTGCGATTTCACCAGGCTTGCCGTCTTCACCATCTTTTCCATCGCTGCCATTACACCCGACCAGTGCCAGAGACAAGGCCCCGACACCGAATGCTGCTTTGACTGCGGTACTGATTGAATACCGTTTCATCATTTTTCCCCTGCATGAGAATGAGAGTGATCTCAATTTTTCTTTTTGGTATGAATAAGGTGGGCTTCGTTATTGCTATTGCCTCAATGACTTGGCGACACCTTAATCATCATCTTATTCAAAAGGGGGTAGACGCATTGGCTCGTTTGGCGCAAACGTGAAGCGGATCCATTAAGCCTGGATCAAATTGATAAACTTGTTAAATAACATTATTTTCAATTGGTTAAATGTCGGTTCTGGTATGGGTTTTAAAAGGGGGGCGTGAAAATGCGGCTTTTCTTAAATAAAGCTTAAGGCGGCTTAGGTTTTTTTATCTCAGCTTTGATCTAACGCAAGTGTCGATGCTGGAGGTGTGCACAATTTCGCCTGTTAGCTCCCCCTGTATGTACGGGGGAAGTTAGCCGAATGTGAATCTAACGGTGAAATGACGTTACCGCGATAAAAAAGGAGGCCTGGGCCTCCTTTTTAATTAGCGCTCGACTTTGGGAGTCACTGGTTGGCTGCTCAACTGAGCCAGGTTAGGGCTGATGAATGCCTAACAGCTTAGCCGGCGTATGACAGGTGGCGCAGGTCTCTGCCGCCCGCGTGCGTACATCGGCCGCATCCATACCATCCAGAATACCACCGTTGGCCTGTATATGGGCCGCGCCTGAGTCTTTCAGGTACTTCTGGTGACAGCTCAGGCAGGCGCCTGCATCGGAAGAGACCCAGATGTCGGCTCCCGTGGTGGTATCACCATAGCGCCAGACACGGTCACTGGCTCGGCCAAGGGTAAAGCCGTCTTGCGTATGACAGGTGAGGCAGTCGGTCTTAAGTACTGTGCCCGACTGTACGCCGGCATACTTGAGGTAGTGCCCCTCGGCCTCGTGCGCCTTAAAGGCGAAGCTGGTTGACTTACGGCCGCCGGGATAGCTGTCATCGCCGCGAGTCGTCTTATCCGAGGTATGGCAGGTCTGACAGTTATAGCCATTGTTGTAATGGTGATTTTCCTGATTGTGGCAGGTCTGACACTTGCTGGTATCGACGATGGCGCGGCGCATCGCGATCTGGCCATCTTCGGCGACTCCGGTGCCGGACCAGACGAAGCGATAGGGCGCCTCTTTTACCGCCACCGAACGGGTATCCTCGCTGCAGGCGGTCATCACCACCTCGGCCACGCCATAGCCACCGTTGTTGAAACAGACTTCGATGGCCGACCAGAGCTCGAAGGTCTTGCCTGTGGCATCCGATGGCATATCGAAGGTGTTGGCGACAATGGAGAAGGTCTTCGTGGCCTCGTCATAGCTACCTTGTGACAGTCTGAATCGACGATTGCTATAGGAGGCATCACCGTAGGCAGGGTAGTCCTTGTCCACATCCCAGGCCACCACTACTCGGGTGCTCAGTTCGATAAATTCGCTGGCAACCGGGTTGCCGGCGGTATCGGTTACCTGAAGATCAAATTTGAGCTTGCCGTCGCCATCCAGGCCTATGTTGCTAAAGCTGACGCCCATCGCCTGGGCCAGTGAATAGGCCTTAAGCACGTCGCCATGGCGTTTCTCGCCGTTGCCCGTTCCTGGGTAGGTATCGGTGGCGTTGTGGCAGGCGATACAGTTGGTGCTGGAATGGTTCTGCGAGGGTTTCTCGGTATGACAGCCGATGCAGGCGATGTTAGATTTATCGGCCTTAAACAGGGCGGCATCACTTGGCGCATCGTCACCCTCTTTATGGCAGGCCGCACAGTTGGCCGCCGGTTTTTGTGGGAACATCACCTTGCCATAGTCATGTAGGCTGCCGCCATAGCCCACTATCTTATAAGGGGCTGGCACATAACCTTCGGGCGTGCTGGTGACCCTGTCCTGACCTTTGTGGATGGCATGAATCATATAGGGAAACTCTATGCTGTTGCCGCTCTCGGGGTCGCCTGAGGTCGCGGTATGACAGCTGGCGCAGTTTTCCAGGGCGATACGACGGCCGCCGTGCAGAGCCAGGCTCTCCTCCTGGTGGCAGTTGAGACAGGTCTGCTTGCTCACCACATTGCGGGTTTGAATCCCGTCGGTCGCGCCCGATGAGGGCTGCCAGTCATGGTGGGCATTGGCGGTCGCCTGAGGCAGTTTCAGCTCCAGGGTGACCCTGTGGGTGTTTTCGCCATTGTAGGTGATGGCCAAAGGCTCGGTGACATTGGCAACATTTTGCTGAAACCTGTAGGTGTAGCTGCCATCGAGATTATCCGTCAGGCAGTCTTCGCAGGCGCTGGCCGCCTCGACACCGGCTTGAAATTGGGGCGAGGGGTTAAGCCCTTCGGCGCCATCTGGCAGCGAACCGGGTTGCCTTAGGGTATTGATGTAGGCCTGCCACTGGTAGCCGCGGTCGAAAGACTGGTCGTCTATGGTCTCTGTGACCTGGGCCAGCTGGGCGATACCGAACCTGAGATCAAAGTCTTTGGTCAGGCCGAGTACGGCCACGCCGTTGGCGTTCTCAAGCTTAAAGGTCGCACTGACCTCGCCATCTTCTATCGATGCCTGGGTAAATTGGGCCATTACCGTGGGGGTGTCGGCGATGCTAACGCCTATGACGCCGTCGGGGCCATCTTCACCGTCTTTGCCATCGCTACCACAGCCCAGTAGCAGCGCGCTGCAACCAAGGGCGATGAGGCTCCATTGATTCATCTTCTTTATATCCATCATAGTGCCTTCCATTTCAGTCAATTTCTCAATGCATTGTTCTATCGGCGCCAGCGAGCTGGCGCCTTGCCCAGTCTATTTAATGGGATGCACGGTGAGTACATCGGCATCGGCCCCTTGTCGGTGACAGGTGGTGCAGCTTTCAGTGCCCGCCGTGGCATCGGATAGCGTGCCGCCGAACACCGCGCCTTGCTGGATCATGTGGTTCCTGTTGGTTTCGCTGCTGTGGCAATCGCTACAGATGGCGGCCGTCGGGCTGGTGTAGCTGCCATCGTCGATGGCCAGCGGTTGCACCCCGGGATCCAGGGGTAGGGCGACGGTGAGCACACCGTCTCTGTCTGTGTGGCACTGGGCACAGTTACCTATGTCGCCCGGGTAGTTGATCCCTTCGAAACCGACACGTTGGCCGCTGTGAATGCCGTGGATAAGGTGCTTGAAGTCCGCCGTGGTGAGGGACGGATTATCCGCGGCATCGGCCTGCATGTTGGGGTTGTGACACACTTGGCACTGGCCTTCGAGATCGTTGCGGGAACCGTGGAAGTTCAGCTGCTGATCCCCATGGCAACTGCCGCAGGTGTCGTTGCTGACCACGACGCGGCGGCCGCTATCGCTCAGTGCGTCTGTGGCGAAGAAGCTATGGCTGGATTTAATCACCACCTCGCTGTTGGCCTCATCACTGCAGGCGCCCAGCACGCCATTGGCGGCGCAGACTTTGCCCTGAATCGCCAGTGTGCCTTTATTCATCTCACTACCGGCAGGCACGGTCAGACCGGTTATCTGATAGTCGAAGCTGCCGTTGCTGCCAGAGATTGGCGCGGTTTCATGAACACGTGTTGAGCGCGCCGAGCGGGTGGCGTAGTCGAAGCTGGTGCCCCAGTTGGCATAGACGCGAAGGTCTGAGACGAAATCGAGCTGGTCTGCGCTGGCCAGATAGGGCTGACCAGTGGCAGGATTTTGCAACATGAGGGTAAAGGAGACGGTATCGCCGCTGCGCATGGCTTTGGTGATCACCGGCTTAAACTGCCCCAGTGCCTGTGCATTGCCGCCATCATTGTGGACGCTGGCGGTCCAATCGGGATTGTGACAGGCGACGCAGTTGGCGTTATTGAGCTGCGCCGGGTGACCTTCGCCCTTCTTAAAGTCGATGTAGGTATGACAGGCGCCACAGGCCTCCATGGTGGGTACCCGTGCCCAGTTCATCTGCTCGCTCAGGGTGTCATCCTCGGCGTGACAGGTCTGGCAGTTGGCCAGTGAGCCGGGGAAGCCGGTCAGGTGTTTGCCGTGGATCATCTGTGTAAAGATGTTGTCCGGGTTGCTGACGCGATCGGCGTTGTGGCAGGTCACACAGGTCTCGACCTGATTATAGTTGCCACGGTGAAAGGCCAGGTCGTTATGACAGGTGTTACAGGTTGCTATCTTGATCAGGTTGCGTGTGTAAACCGGATCGCTACTGCTACCGTCTTGGTCACCCTGCCAGTCGAAGTGCTGGTTAGTGATGGGCAAGGCAGTGCCATCGGCCAGGCTATCGCCACCGAGTTTAACCACGACTCGCTGCGTGGCACCCGCCTGATAGCCGATGTCGTTCATGCCATCGAAGGCGGCGCTGAAGGTGTAGCTGTAGCGGCCATTTTTATGATCCACATAGCTGCCTGGGCAGCTGTCGTTACAGCTTTCCGAGGTGAAGTATTGCCACTGTGCGGCATCGCCGGCATTGGTGTACCCCTGGGGTAGCAGCTGAGCGGCAATAAAGGTGGCGCTTGGGATCCCCACCACAGGCTCATCATCCTGGTTGGTGACGCGGTAATTCACCGTGGCGACACCGGCCTGCATCTGCACCGGATCGAAATTCACCACTAAGGTGTCGACTAGCATAGCCGGTGGGCCACCTGGCTCGCCAGGATTACCGGGTTTACCATCATCGCCGCCACAGGCGGAGACGAGTGTGAGCAGCCCAAACAGGGCGGCAAAATGGAAAGTTTTGTTCATCTTCATCATCGCTTCCTTGGCATAGGGGGACTGAATTACAGCTGGTAATTCAGGGTCACTCCAAAGTAGTGGGCGTTGTAATCATGGCTTAGATCGCCGAAGGTCAACACGTTAGGTATGCTGCTTGGCGACAGGTTCTCGTTAGCCCAGTCGGCGTCCTGGTACTGCTCGAAGATCCAGTCAAGCCTTAGCCCCAGGCTGTCGCTGAGGTTAAAGTCGGCGAAGGCGTTGAGATTGTGCCTGGTGGCATAATAGCTGCCATAGGGGCTGTGCAGGCCTTGGCTGACCTCTGTGTCACTCTGGCCGTCGCTATAGCTGTAGTTGAGGCCGAGCCGCAGGCGGTTTTCCAGCAGGGCATCATAGTCAACTCCCGCGCCGATAAGGGTGGCCTTATCCTCGGTGCTGGCATACCAGTTGGCGCTACCAAAGTTGTTGCTGCCAGTCTGATCGCTGTCGCGCCAGTCCTGATTGATAAACGCGTTGAGGTTAACTTGCTCACTCAGGGCATAGCTGGCCGAGAGATCATAGCCCTGGCTGTCGACGCCAGTAAGCCCTATCTGGGTGTCCGTGTAGTCATCCTGCATCAGGTGCAGATTAAGGGTGGTGCTTAGTGCCTCGCCGTTATAGCTGGTATAGAGGCCATAGCGCTGGCGTTCACGGTCCGCCAGATAGCTGCGCCGTAACAGCGGATTATTAGGGCGATTGCTGGCACTCGAGCCCTGATATTCACTGCCGCCACGATCCTCATACTCGGCCTTGAGCCAGGTTTGCCACTGGGAATTAATACGGTAATTGAGCTTGGCAGAAAGCTCGGATGCCTGCAGGCTGTCGCGGTCGAGGGCGTTGTAGTTGTTGTGCTCATACTGATATTGCAGATCCAGATAGAGGCTGCGGGTAAAGCGGTATTTAGCCCCCAGGCTCGCCTGTTGGCGGGTACGGTCATAGGCCTGGTTGAGCCTATCGCCGCTGTAGTAGCTGTCGGTGACTATCTGCGGATAACTCAATGTCTCAGACTTGTTGTCCCTGTCGCGATAGTCGTAGCCGGCCCTGAGGCTGAGCTCTGGCGTGAGCCGACCAAGATACTTAAGCTTCATCTCCAGCAGATCCACCTGGCCGTCTAAATTAGCGGCGGGTAGCATGGGGGAGGGGCCGTTGATGGTTGCCGGTAGATAGGTTTGATCTTGGGTCATGCGGCTAAAGCCTAGATGCATCAGCACCAGTTGCCCCGGGGCCGAGAACTGGCTGTGAGCCGCCACCCGGTAGGCCTTGTTGTCGGGGGCGACGGCGCTCTGGCCAAAGTAGGCGGCGCCAAAGGTGGGGCTGAAGGCCGATTGCCAATGCAGGGCGTTGATATCATTTTGGTAATGGCTAAGCTCGGCATCTATGCCGGTCAGCCACTGGTCGCCCCGAAAGTAGAGCTTACCCTCGATGTGCTTGCTGTTATCATCGACCCGCTCGGCCAACATGGTGCTGTTGGTGAGCAGATTGGCACTGGCGCTGCGATTGCCCTGGCGCTTCTCATATTGGTAGCCGAGACTGGCCTCATAGAAGCTGCCGCTATAGGCGGCGTCGAGACGATAGCGATCTCGGGTGAGCTTCAGCTCAGTCGCCATCAGACTATCATTCAGGCTATTCATCTGATCGGTTGTGGCCGCGCTCTGCCATTGGCTGGGGAGTTGCCAGCTGCCGTCACTCAGCCGATAGGGGCTGAGCGCATCATTATTATCGAAGTGGGCAAAACCTCGATAGCTTGCGGCTATCTGGTATTGGCCCTTACGGCCGGTCGTTAAGCTGGCTGAGCCTGCATCATAGCCTAGACGGTCGGCTTTGAATTGGGTCTGATAGCCAGAGGCCTTATTGTGGGTCAGATCTGCCTCCAGACTCGCCACGGCGCCATCGGTATCTGTGCCTGTGGTGTTGCCGAAACGGCTGTCGCTGCCGTCGTTGTAGGCGACGCCGACGCCTATCTCGCCTGTGGTTGCATCCTTGATCTCACAGCGCTGGCATTTCCAGGCGTCCATCTTCACCTGACTGCGGTTGGCCGACGCCAGATCGTAGCCCTGTGCCGTCGCTAGGCTGCTGATAATAGAGAGGGCCAGCAGGCTGAGTGGCCAAGCGCGTGTTTGAGTGCGGTCTTGTCTGTTCATCGCTATGCTCCCTCATTAACGTTGCAGTAATTTGCCCGATGGATGGTTGGAGCCATGCACCTGGTTATGGCAGTTCAGGCAGCTTCGGCCGCCGTTAAAGGCATTGGGGCTGTTGGCAAATACCGTATTGGCGGCGTGACCGTCGCTGGCGTGGCATTGCTGACAAAGCTGAGGGGGCTTGGCGATCAACATCGCCTCGTTGACGCTGCCGTGGGGGTTATGACAGTTGGCGCAGTTGTCGGTGACGGGCGCATGCTCCCACAGTTTAGGCCCACGCTTCTCGCTGTGACAGGCGTAGCAGTTGTCATTGACGCTCATCTGCTTCAGGCTGGCCTCGCCCAAACCGCCGTGGGGATTGTGACAGTCGCTGCAGACCATCTGCTGCCACTTCATTGGGTGGCTGCTGCGCTTATGTAGGTCGGCCTTTTGCTGGGCATGACAACTGGTGCAGACGGCGACTTCCTGGGTCTTGTCGCTGATAGGGTCATGACCCGTGTGTACCTGATGACAGTCGCTACAGGCGACATCGGCGTTGTCGTGATGATTGCCACTCCAGGCCATGCGCTGGTCATCGTTGTGGCAGCTCATGCAGACACTATTTTGCTTCTCGGCGGGAACAGGGGAATTGGCGCCGAAGGTGATCATAGGTTCCTTCCCCCCGCGGTTATGTTTCCCCATGGGGCCGTGGCAGGCTTCGCACTGCAGGTCGGCCATGGGAGAGCCTTTTACCTGGGGATTGCCATGTACACCGTCAAATAGTGCCATGACGGTTTGGTTCTTGCGATGGCACATGAGGCAGCTATCGGCGCCCTTGGGGGAGTACTGCCCCTGTGCAAATTTGTTATCGAGGATCTTCTCTACCTCTTCAGCTGGCATCTTGTCCCAGGGAGTCGCCTGAGCGAACAAGCTAAAAAGGGGAGTTAGCGCGAGTAGGGCCGTTAGCCAGAGGGCTGACTGCCAATTAGATTCCTTTTTCATCATCATCCATCCAAGCACAGTGAGGTTTTTAGTTGTTATCTTTATGAATTACTAATTTACCAAAGCTAAATAATAGGTGGGATTTGTGACGAATGTGTAAATTTTGTGCCGATAAATCGCGGTTAAAAATGAAGTATTTGAGCGAATTAGCACTTTGTGTGATCTGGATCACGCTAAGCGCGAGAGCTGGGACGTAGAATTGGCCGCTAATGAAAATGGTTCTCATTTGACAATCTCGTTTACTGATTGAGATATCTGTCACATAATATAAAAT
>NZ_JAKEVJ010000170.1:0-1132 GCF_022398425.1 Shewanella sp. Isolate7
ATCGTTTCCAGTGGATAGGGACGACGACCATTGCCCGCTTTTGGATAAAAGGGCTCAATCACTTCCAGCAGTTGAGTCCATGGTAATAGGTTGTCCATCCGAGATAAGAAAATCTCTTTACGGGTCTGGCGGCGCTTGCTGGAAAACTCACTATCGGCAAAAGTTAACTGTTGGCTCATGGGCGGTAATGGCTGTGATTTACTATGTAGCTATGATCTCACATCAGGGACTTATTCGCATCTTCCCTAACACTCTTTGTCGGCACAAATAGGCTCACCAGCACCTTTAATCAATCCACGCATACTCAAACACGGCAATATACATAGGCAAAAAGAGCAATATTCCCACCAAAGCCAGCACCTTAGTCGCTTTAGAACCGATTTGACTCACGGCATAATCAATTTTTGCAGATTTAAAAAGTGCGATGAAAGACCAGAGTATTGCGATGACAAGCCACCCATACCATAGCACAGGGTTTGCAGCGCTATTATCGTTATGGACATATCCCCAAAATGCTATCAACCCAAAAGCATGAAATAACGCATTGACCAGCTCTTCGGTAACTGCGGCGATTGGTCGCTTATCCCTTCCCATCACCAAGGCACCAAGCTTAAAAGGAAAGGGGATCAGCAAAAACGCTGCCGTTACCCAAAACATGAACTCCCAAAACAAACTAGCTGCCAACCTTTCTTCAAACATAGTTATCATTCCTTGATAATCCGCTAATTTTTAACGCCGCCCCTATCATGCCGTAGACATTGACATGATGCAAAGACCTCTTGATTCATTCACAAGTATTCCCGGTATGAAGAAAGTGCTTTCCTACACTCTGCTCAGTGAAATGCCAGAGTTAGGAAAACTAAACCGAAAAGAAATTGCCGCCCTAGGGAAACTGCGAACAAGTCCTGCAATTTAGGTATCGAGCGAGGTTTTGAGCGGCCCGCCTGATTTTTGAACGCTAAGTGTTCAATTTTGGCCAACATACTGCCGTTTTACGCCGAATTTCGACCTAATTCCAGGCTGTTCCCGGATTTCAGACAGATCTTGGCTGTCGTCGTAACATCTGGTCTACTTTAAACAGGTTCGCCAAGGTGAATAGCATGGCTAACTGTGAGTCATTTTTCGTCAGCCC
>NZ_JAKEVJ010000171.1:0-1063 GCF_022398425.1 Shewanella sp. Isolate7
GCCCATCGAGCGACACGTAAAAATCAGCCCATCGAGCGACACGTAAAAATCAAGAATGCAGCGACCCCTTTTGACCCTCAATACCAAGAATATTTGGTGAAGAGAAAATCTAAAAGGCTAGCTCGTAACTCTTGGAAAGAGCCTGTCCCGACTGCGTTATAAGTTGCTGGGTATCAATGATGCCTTAGTGGAGGCTTGAGCCGTATGCAGTGAAAGTTGCACGTACGGTTCTTAGAGGGGCGGCACTTGGTAACAAGTGTCGTCTACTCGACACTATGGGCTATTAACAAACCGCTGGGACGATGAAAGTTTGCTATACGATCACCAGTTTCAACATTGTAAATTCTGATGGTGGAAAACCCATTTAGGCTTCCCATCGTTTTATGACTTGTGACCTTTCCCATTACTAAAACATCATATCCACGTTCACGGGACAGATTCAGTGCGATTTCAATGGGAGCCAAATTACCACCAGACACGATGTCAGTAGATTCTTTTCTAAGGACGTCACCCTGAACAATTCTGTTTTCCACAGCTCCCTCAAGAATAGACACGAAATAATCAGTGCTCTCTTCCACAAAATCTGGGTTACCTTCAAATCTAGGAACGAATATTACTGCTTTTGACGGAATCTCAGAGGCCAATCTTTCTCGGACATTTACGATGGATGGATTCGCACAAGCCTGGAGAAAGATCAACGCAAGTAAAGGAAAAATTCGAATCATTTTCATGCTAACTCTCCAAAGATAACGCCTTGCAAAGGTGCAGCTAACCACCACAAAAATCAAGCAAAGCCACCGTAACCACTAAAGCCAAAGGTTAGCTGTCACTCTTAAACAATTTGTATGGTTAATCCCGTTCCATTTTAGGGTAAATTGGAGGCCCACCCTCAATGGCCGTTGAGGGTCTTTATGCAGTAGCTCGATTGAATGGCGGCTCCTCTTACGAGAGACCGGTAACAAGTGGGTAGCGCTGCATAACTCCTAGCAATAACTCGAACAGTCATTGGGGCCTCGAGCCCGTATAGCAAGGCAGAGTAAGCTTATAATGAACAACCATAAAA
>NZ_JAKEVJ010000172.1:0-1058 GCF_022398425.1 Shewanella sp. Isolate7
ATCGACCTGCGCTAAGGTTCTTGGCTTAACGAAGATGATGTTGGGGCGCATCGCGGCCTCACAGATTGCAAAGGCATCATTGCGGTCATTTTTATTGCCTTTCACGAAGGGCTTCACGTGCTGTGGTGGGATAAGTTTCACTTCAAATCCCCGCGAAATCAGCTCTCGGCCCCAATAATTTGAGCCACTACAGGCTTCCATTGCAATGACAGCATCTGGATACTGAACGAGCGTTTTCAGCAGTTGAGTCCGTTTAACGGTGCGATTAAAGAGCGTTTTACCGACTTGATTGACACCGCAAACCTGAAGAACATTTTTTGCCAAATCGATACCAATTAGAGTAACTTTCATAGTGGACACCTTTTGTTGACATTGAACCTTGTAAATTCAATATGGCGCTTTTGACGCCGATTTCACAAGAGGTGTCCATCTCATCATCCCTGTAGGCTCTGCCGTGACATCCCTGTCACGGAAGCTCACCGGCGTATCTACACCTAGTTTCTCATCTCTTCGATTAACCATTGTGGTTGATGAATAGGTTGATTTAGGTACTTCTGAAGGCACGCTGATTCTTGTTGTATAAGAGGCATCCCGCGGCGCTCTATGACAGCATCTGAAGTGATGGATTTACAAATGCCGCGATGACATGGTCGGTGATGTTCCCTACATCAGGCCGACATTTCCCATATCCCTATGGGTCAGATGTCATAGAGCGGCCCGGCCTCGGAAGGCCTCAGCCGCACCTACACCGAGTTATCTGTCTCTTCGATTTAGCCGCATTTGATCTTTGCAATTGTTCAAGTTAAGTCATTTTTGTCGAGTAGACGACACTTGTTACCAAGTGCCGCCCCTCTAAGAACCGTACGTGCAACTTTCACTGCATACGGCTCAAGCCTCCACTAAGGCATCATTGATACCCAGCAACTTATAACGCAGTCGGGACAGGCTCTTTCCAAGAGTTACGAGCTAGCCTTTTAGATTTTCTCTTCACCAAATATTCTTGGTATTGAGGGTCAAAAGGGGTCGCTGCATTCTTGATTTTTACGTGTCGCTCGATG
>NZ_JAKEVJ010000173.1:0-989 GCF_022398425.1 Shewanella sp. Isolate7
AGCCAAAGCAGAGAAGGACATTTTAGACAAAAGGAAGAAGCAAGTTTCTTATAAAAAAGAATGTTTTAAAAATGATATTGATGGATTTTTCAAAAATCTTTCTACCAATTTTTATATTGATAAAGCAGAGGCTATTGATTCCTTTTTGCAGCATGAGTTAAAAAAGTCATCAGACGCATGGGATGACAAAAAAAAATATCAATTTATTTCAAAGCTTAGAACAAATGTATCTGATAAGTGGAGAGAGCTAGATAAAGCACTAAAGGTCACTAAACCTAATGTAGGTCTTAGTAATGCTGCTAGAAAGGAATGGGAATCCTACCTTAAAAATAAAGCGAAACTTGACGAGGATGTAATTAATCCTGCTAAAAAGAAAACTGAAGAATTACTATCAAGGTTTATCTCTGTTAACGGGTTGACATTTTCTGCTCGAGAGCGAGTTAATGAGATTGTTGAAGAAGAGAAAAAATCGTTGAACAGAGTGATTTCCAATTATCGAAATGAACTTAAAGAAGATGTTAGTAAGATTGAGTCTGTGGTTAAGGAAAAGGCGAGGGAAAAATCTAGTGAGTACACCCAAGCGCTAGCTGAGGTGATGACTGCAATTAACTCAACAGCTATAGAGACTTACTCTTCTGACGAGTCAATAGCGATGATCTCTAGTTGGGAAAATACACTTGATGATATTAATAAGCAAACTGAGAGTTATTTTTCAAAGTTAAGAGAGACCGTTGAGTTAGGGAAGATGCGAATAAGTCCCAGATGTGAGATCATAGCTACATAGTAAATCACAGCCATTACCGCCCATGAGCCAACAGTTAACTTTTGCCGATAGTGAGTTTTCCAGCAAGCGCCGCCAGACCCGTAAAGAGATTTTCTTATCTCGGATGGACAACCTGTTACCATGGACTCAACTGCTGGAAGTGATTGAGCCCTTTTATCCAAAAGCGGGCAATGGTCGTCGTCCCTATCCACTGGAAACGATGTTC
>NZ_JAKEVJ010000174.1:0-966 GCF_022398425.1 Shewanella sp. Isolate7
CATCATATAACGCACCTTGAATGGATTCACATACGTTCATCATACTGACTACCTAGCACTTACCCGAATTGTGGTTTTCAGGAGGAACGTCCTCTCACGATTCTTTTCCCACTCAGCCTAACGGCCAAGTTTCGTTACATTGTCCGAGCCGCTGCTTTATTCAGGCTCGTAGGTTCATCTGGTGATACAGATGGTTCACTCGTTAAGCGGTGAACAACGCTTCATACGACCTCAGGTCGCACGGACATTTCCGTGTTAGAACTTTAGTTCCATACTGATGAGTTTCAGATTAATTTTTCTATGTGCTAACGCCCAATTAAGGTGCGAACCACGCAACCTCGGTACTCAATTTGAACACCGTAAACACTGAACTAGGGAAGGTGCGAACAAGTCGTCGCACAGCTCTGGCTTTGATAGCAGCGACAGTTCAAGGAATTCAACTGAGGGCATGCCGAGGCCTGCTGAAGTTGAATAACGCCGAAATGGTGTTGCTATCAAAGCCCCGCAGGGCGAGGCTTACAGCGGTATTTGCTGCGTTACAGTTCTTGCGAAGGACTAGGGCCATTCGCTGCAAACTGTGCCTAGCATCTATCCACTTTAAGCACACGCAGAGCAAGCAGGGGACTTATTCGCACCTTCCCTAGGGAAACTGCGAACAAGTCCTGCAATTTAGGTATCGCCTGATTTTTGAACGCTAACTGTTCAATTTTGGCCAATATACTGCCGTTTTAGGCCGAATTTCGACCTAATTCCGCGCTATTCCCGGATTTCAGACAGATCTTGGCTGTCGTCGTAACATCTGGTCTACTTTAAACAGGTTCGCCAAGGTGAATAGCATGGCTAACTGTGAGTCATTTTTCGTCAGCCCTTTATAGCGTGCTTTGATAAAGCCGAACTGACATTTGATGATCCGAAACGGGTGTTCTACCTTCGCCCGAATGCTGGCTTTTAAATACTCGATGTTGA
>NZ_JAKEVJ010000175.1:0-939 GCF_022398425.1 Shewanella sp. Isolate7
TGGTATTGTTTAAGGCACGAGGTAAAGGACGTAAAGGTCAGCGCAGTACGACGACCGACTGTCATCATACCGCCCAATGGACCTATGAGCTGACGGCAAAAGAGCCTTGGGCACTGGTGACCAACCTCACGATGGAAGCCATGCCACCTAAGAAACTGGTTAATCTTTACCAAAAGCGAATGCAGATAGAAGAGACTTTTAGGGACTTAAAAAGTCCGGCTTACGGATTTGGTTTACGCCACAGCCGAAYACGTGATGCGGCAAGAATGGATATCCTGCTATTGATAGCCTTGCTGGTGCAATTGGCATTTTGGTGGGTGGGACTCTTTGGTGAAGCGAAGCAATTGCAACGTATCCGTCCGGAGAACTGCACCTAGCCGAGTTTTGCATTCCAGGGTAGCAAGTGTTCTAGACACTCGGGCTTAAGGAAGGTGCGAACAAGTCGTCGCACAGCTCTGGCTTTGATTGCAGCGACAGTTCAAGGCATTCAACTGAGGGCATGCCGAGGCCTGCTGAAGTTGAATAACGCCGAAATGGTGTTGCTATCAAAGCCCCGCAGGGCGAGGCTTACAGCGGTATTTGCTGCGTTACAGTTCTTGCGAAGGACTAGGGCCATTCGCTGCAAACTGTGCCTAGCATCTATCCACTTTAAGCACACGCAGAGCAAGCACGGGACTTATTCGCACCTTCCTTAAGTGACAACTGCTCAAGGCAGTACATCAAGTAATCGAAGGGCGTCAACCCATTCGCCTTGGCGGTTTCGATCACACTGTACAGTATGGCACTCGCGTTCGCACCATTGGCCGTATTGGCAAATAGCCAGTTCTTCCGCCCAATGACGAACGGTTTTATCGCTCTCTCGGCGCGATTATTGTCAATATTGACCCGCCCATCTTCAAGATAGCGGTTCAGATTGGGCCATTGATTTAAGCTATAGGT
>NZ_JAKEVJ010000176.1:0-937 GCF_022398425.1 Shewanella sp. Isolate7
GATAAATAATAATACATGCTACCTCAGCAATTTTCTGATATAAGCGCCAATAAAAACCGTGATAAATATAACGCCAAGAAATGATTCAAAAGTAACAATATTAGCTAACGTACCATCTGGATCGTAGTTATCCCACTTGCCAAAGAATGAGCTAATAAAGCTTTGAGCGCTTAGAGACAAAGACTTAAAAATTGTAAGGCTTTGATCAGTTGTACTATAAAGTAAAGCAAATGCAATGATTAATAAAATTGATGACATTGCAATATTTGACAGTCTAACTCCCCACCCAAAAATACCTCCAAAAATAATTTTTGAAAGTAAGTTAGGATGGTAGTGTTGTCTCATATGAAAATATGCAATATCTTCCAACTCAAGCTTACCACTATCTGAAAGCCAGTGCTTTAAAGAGCAATACTGATCACCTAGTTCCTTACTGGTATTGGGAAATAAAACGTTGAACTTTCTAGGAGAGAATATGCAAAATCGACTTTCATTAAGTAAAAAATTTTCAGGGTAAATTAAAAATCTTGAAGATGTGAACTTGTTTAAATTTATTTTTCCTGAAATCATATTGTCATTGTTTTCAAAATAGGTTACCTCACTTACTGCGCTACCTGATAAGTCAAAAAGCGAATTAAAAGTATTTCTTTCTACTTTTAAGTGACGACCCACACTACAATGAATCAATGAAAAAGACCCCTGACCATTGCTCGTCTTTTTTGATTCTTGAAAATTGTTTCCTGCTGTAGAATTATCGATTAGAGATAGGTCAAAATCTATACTAGAGTCATTTATTAATAGCTTGTTAGAACTTGTATTTTTTATAATTAACTCTGTTGCGTGGCTATTCTCGATAGAAATTGAATCATTAAAATGATAACCGAAAATTTTCAATTTTGAATTAATAAATGTTTTGTTTGCATTTTCAAATTTATAG
>NZ_JAKEVJ010000177.1:0-903 GCF_022398425.1 Shewanella sp. Isolate7
TGTTATAGTTCAGTAAAATCAACGTCAAATCGTGATTATTTTTTTTCATTTTAACAACCATTTATCTAAAGTTAATAAGCTTTTCTCGAAGCACTACAATCTCATCAATATAACTTTCTTTACCTTTTATCATCTGCAACACCTTTGGGTCTAATCTTCCATTGCCAATATTTTTTTGAGATATTGAAGCATCCCATGTTGATATTTGCCCTTGTAGTCCTAAAAAGTTAAGAAGTTTATTTGAAACGCGATCATGTTCTTGTACAAACTCTTCAAAACCAACAACTATTACATCTTCCTTACTATGCGTTGATAGAAGTCGTAACCTACCATTGTAAAGCTTCTTTGAAATAACATTAAATCTCTCCAGTGGATCTAATCCTCCGGTTTTACCATGAAACCTAGTCCAAGAAGAATCATTTATTGCACCTGTCGCTATAAGATCACTAAGTTGATCAAGTGGATCACGATGAACAAAAATTAACTTATATGGAGAAAATAATTCTGGCCAAATATTTTTATGGCCATCAAATGTTTCATCATAAAAAAACGGGTTTTGAAGAACAGTATAAGTTTTTTTAAGATTTGAATTATCTGAAAATAACTGAGAAATCTCATTCAACCAATCTCGCCAATATGCGTATTCATCAAAGCCATCTTTTCTTAATTTTTTTTCATATAAAGATAGCGCGATATATAGACGTTGGTAATAGCGAATTTTGAAGTAATATTCCATACCACTTAAAGAATTAAAGCCTTTCTTCAAAGCGCGAATAGATTTGTGTTTTAATGCGTAAATACATCCACGTATACATGAAAGCTTATTTTTATTTATCATCGCGCTTTTAATTTCTTTATTGTTCTGAGAAATCATATCCATAATTCCCCCATCAAGTCTAAAGA
>NZ_JAKEVJ010000178.1:0-891 GCF_022398425.1 Shewanella sp. Isolate7
TAGCTCGCCAACGCTTTTCGCAAGTTACTACGTCCTTCATCGCCTCTGACTGCCAAGGCATCCACCGTATACGCTTAGTCACTTAACCATACAACCCAAATGAGTTTCATCTGAGTTGCATCGCAACTAATGGTTTCAACTTTCGCCAAAAGAATACTCAAGTCACTTGATTAAAGTGTGTTTTGAGAACTCAATTATTTTCGCAATAACCTCTCGGTTATTACTATCAGCTTTCCAAATTTTTAAAGAGCGGGCTTAAAAAAGCCAAAGATAAATTCTGCATTTATCTTTGGCATCTCTAACCTAAACTGCATGCTCTCATCAAAGAGCAAATGGTGGAGCTATGCGGGATCGAACCGCAGACCTCCTGCGTGCAAGGCAGGCGCTCTCCCAGCTGAGCTATAGCCCCATGTAAATGCAGCGAGAATATACGTTTAATACCTAATCTTTCCATAGAAAGATTGGTGGGTCAGAGTGGACTTGAACCACCGACCTCACCCTTATCAGGGGTGCGCTCTAACCAGCTGAGCTACAGACCCAACGTCATTCTCTATCTTCTATCAAGTAATCTGTGTGAACACTCAAAAGGTACACGGATGTACCGAATGTCGAAAATGCAGGAGCATTTTTCGACCAAGTATTAAATCATCGTATAGGTAAGGAGGTGATCCAGCCCCAGGTTCCCCTAGGGCTACCTTGTTACGACTTCACCCCAGTCATGAACCACACCGTGGTAAACGCCCTCCCGAAGGTTAAGCTATCTACTTCTGGTGCAGCCCACTCCCATGGTGTGACGGGCGGTGTGTACAAGGCCCGGGAACGTATTCACCGTAGCATTCTGATCTACGATTACTAGCGATTCCGACTTCATGGAGTCGAGTTGCAGACTCC
>NZ_JAKEVJ010000179.1:0-861 GCF_022398425.1 Shewanella sp. Isolate7
AGCATCGACGGCGTTGATGGCCCATTCACCCTGGGGCAGGCGGTCACCATCAATGGTGTGGGCAGCTTTACCCTCAATGCGAACGGCAGCTACAGCTTTACCCCGGCCGCKAACTACAACGGGCCGGTACCGGTGATCACTTATGTGCTGACCGATGGCTCAAGCACCGACACCTCGACCCTGACCATCACGGTTGATCCGGTGAACGACAACTTCACCGACAACAACGAAGTCATTAACGTCGACGAAGACAGCGGCGCCACCACAGGTAATGTGATTGATGGCAGCAGCGTCGATGGCGAGCTGAGCGTGCAGAGCTTCAGCATCGATGGCGTTGATGGCGTTGATGGCCCATTCACCCTGGGTCAGGCGGTCACCATCAATGGTGTGGGCAGCTTTACCCTCAATGCGAACGGCAGCTACAGCTTTACCCCGGCCGCGAACTACAACGGGCCGGTACCGGTGATCACCTATGTGCTGACCGATGGCTCAAGCACCGACACCTCGACCCTGACCATCACGGTTGATCCGGTGAACGACAACTTCACCGATGAAAACGAAGCGATCAATGTCGATGAAGACAGCGGCGCCACCACAGGTAATGTGATTGATGGCAGCAGCGTCGATGGCGAGCTGAGCGTGCAGAGCTTCAGCATCGACGGCGTTGATGGCCCATTCACCCTGGGKCAGGCGGTCACCATCAATGGTGTGGGCAGCTTTACCCTCAATGCGAACGGCAGCTACAGCTTTACCCCGGCCGCKAACTACAACGGGCCGGTACCGGTGATCACYTATGTGCTGACCGATGGCTCAAGCACCGACACCTCGACCCTGACCATCACGGTTGATCCGGTGAACGAC